>JBHJIX010000073.1:0-17303 GCA_050043025.1 Cohaesibacteraceae bacterium | reverse complement strand
TCTCCCAGTCCGAATGGCGCCAGCAGGCTTGTGCTGTCGAGCCCAGCGGCGACGACGCACACATCACATGACTGACGCCCTTGGTCTGTCTCCACCGCAACGATCCGCCCGCCCTCGGTCACAAGCGCCTTGGTGGTTGTTCCCATATGCACAGTTGCGCCGTGCTGTTCGGCAGCCGCCAGCAAAGTGCCGGTCACATGTCGGGTGTTGAGAGCAAGGTCGCCCGCGGCATGGATGGCGACGGGTGGCGGAGTCTTCACGCGGGGCAGCAATTCCCTCAATGCTTCTCCATCAACCAGCAAGACGTCACCGCCATGGTCCTGGTGTAGCTGTGCGTGCCCTTCGGTCTCCTCAGGTGTCTTACGCCAAACGAGCGAGCCAACGGCCTGGTCAAACAGCCTGCCGCCCAGCGCGTCATTCAAAGCGTGATGCTTGGCAAAAGCCGTTAGCCGCTGGGAGTAATGGGCACCCGGGTCGGCCGGGTTGATCATTACGGTGTTGCCCCAGCCGTATGAGGCAGCCGTGACACCTTCGGCCGGAGCGCCCCGACGCTCCAGCACGGTGACGCGCTGGCCCGCCTGCGCCAAACGATAGGCAATGGTGGCGCCGATAATGCCGGCGCCAATGATGAGCACAGATGGGCCAGACACGAGCAGCTGTGGTGCTACTCCGCAGGCGCAGGCGCCACGCCGCTAGGGGCGGACGCCTCTTCGCGATTGGGTGCACGCAGACAAAGGCGCAGGAGCGGCGGAACGGTGAGCAGCGTCAGGAAGGCCGACATAGAGAGCCCGCCAACCACCACGGCGCCCAGACCGCGATAGAGCTCAGAGCCCTCGCCCGGGATGACCACCAGCGGCATCATGCCCATGATCGACGTCAGCGTGGACATGAAGATCGGGCGGATGCGGTTCCGGGTGGCCTCTTCGATGGCTTCAATCGGATCCAAGCCTTTTTCGCGCAGATTATAGAGCGTCTGGTGCACGATAAGGATCGCGTTGTTCACCACGATCCCGATCAAGATAATGAAGCCAAGCAGCGTGAGCATATCGCGCGGCTGCACTTGGAAGGTGTTCAGAAGCGCCAACCCTCCCACGCCGCCAGCAGCAGCGACCGGCACTGAGATCAGGATCACCAGCGGCAAGATGAAGCTCTCAAACAGGATCGCCATCACCAGGAAGACGATCAAAAGCGCCACCACGAGATTGATCTGAATGGCATCCCAGGTCTGGCTCAACTGGTCGGCGGTACCAGATACGGTAAGGCGGATGCCCGGCGGCAAGCCTTGCTCCTGCATGGGAGCGATCACTTGGCTTTCCAGCAACGCAACGGCTGACTCCAAAGCCAGCGCATCGGACGGGCGCACCTCAAGTGTCACAGTCCGCAACCTGTCGCGGTGGCGAATTTCGGTTGGCCCAGCGGTGACCAATACCTCCGCCAGTGCGGAAACCGGGACGATTTGGCCCGACGGTGTGACCACGGGGAAGCCGCCAATATCCTGCGTGCGCATGCCGGTGAGCGCGGATCGGTCGCCCAGCAACATCAGGTTCAGCCGGTCCGCCCCCTCGGTGATTTCAGCAACGCGCAGTCCATCATTGTAGGCATCCACAGTTGCGGCCAGCGCAGCAGCGTCCAAACCCGCATCGGCGAGGCGCAGCCGGTCAGGGATGAGGCGCACTTCCGGCGCGCCAAGCTCAAGACCGGGGATCGGCCTGAACTGGTGACCCTCAGAACGCGGCAGGATGCCCGACACCATGCCAGCGGCCTGTCCGGCGACCGCCAGAATGGCACCGAGGTCCTGACCGGAAATGTTGAGTTCAATGGTCCGGCCACCACCAATGCCCTGACCGAACAGTGAAGGTTGGGTCATGAAGCCAAAGGTGCCCGGCTCGGCAAAGATCGGCTGGGAAAGGATCGGGATGAGCTCGCCAGCGCGCGTGCCGTCCATTGCCGTCGCGCCGACAAAGCTGGTGCCTGGCGTTGCCACGAAGAAGAAGTTCTCGATGACGGGCCGACCATCTTCCAGCGCTAGGGCTGGCGCGGCTTCCCACATCGGTTGAGCTGTCGCCTCGATGCGCTCGGCAATAGTCTCGGTCGTTGCCAGGTTGTAACCGGGCGGCGGGATGATGATGCCGAAGACAAGGTTGCGGTTGCCTTCGGGCAGATATTCAAGCTGCGGCAAGAAGGCCAAGCTGGAGGCGATGGCCGTCGTTCCGATGATCGACACCATAACGATGCCAAGCAGACGCATACGCACCGTCGCGCGCACATACATCATCACCAAGGCTTTGAAGCCACGGCCCAGATGGTCGATGCCTGGCAGCGGCAGCATCTTCTGCTGGCCCTGCCCAAGCAATCGGCTCGACAGCGCCGGGATCACGGTGACGGCAACCAACAGCGACAAGAGCACAGACACAGAGATCGCAACGGCGATATCGCGGAACAGCTGCCCAGCTTCCAATTCCATGATCAGGATCGGCACGAACACCAGAACGGTGGTGAGCGCGGATACCAGGATCGCACCCCAGACCTGTTTGGCGCCGCGATAGGCCGCCTCAGCCCGCGACATGCCCTCCTCGCGCAATCGGTAAGTGTTCTCCAACACCACGATGGCGGCGTCGACGATCATCCCCACAGCGAACGCGATGCCGGCGAGCGAGATGACGTTGAGCGTACGACCGGTGGCCGCCATGACCACAAAGGTCGCCACGATGGAGACCGGAATAGCGAGCGAGACCACAAGCGTGGCCCGCGGGCTTCGCAGGAAGAGCAGAAGGACGATGGCCGCCAAGCCGCCGCCGATCCAGATGTTCTGGGTTACTAGAGCAATCGCGCTCTCAATGTAGATGGTCTCGTCATAAACCTGTTGCAGGCGCAGACCCTGTTCGGCGACCGGCCCATTGGAAAGCTCCTCCAATGTGCGGCGCACCTCCTCCATGGTCTCAATCACATTGGCACCGCGTTCGCGTACGATGTTAAACGCAAGGCCGGCTTCACCGTTAAAACGCAGCGCAACGTCCGCCTCAGCAAAGGCGAAGTTCACGACAGCCACGTCCGACACGAGGACACGGCCCAGCGATCCGCCATCATTGTCGGAGCGCAGAACGACATCTTCGACTGCTTCGGTGGTGTTCAGATTGCCTTCCGCGCGCACGACATAGCGGCGCTTGCCCTCTTCAACGTCGCCGGCAGATAGGGAAATGTTTTCGGTGCGCAAACGGTTCACAATCTCCGGCACCGTTAGCCCAAAGCGGGCCAGGCGCTGCGGATCAATGACGATCTGAAGTTCGCGGCTCACCCCACCGAACACGTTGACCGCCGACACGCCCTCCACGCGCTCCAGCCGGTCTTGCACGACATCCACAATGAAGTCGCCATAGTTTGGCAGGGGCGTTGTGTTGCCTTCTTCGGCGAGCACCAGAACCCAGGCAATGGCGCTGTCATCATCGCCGGATGTGTTCAAGATCGGCTCCGAGGCCTCATCGGGGTAGTTGCCGACCCGATCCAGGCGGTTGGAAACCAGAAGCAGCGTCTGGCTCATATCCACGCCGATGGCGAATTCCAGTGTGATGGAGCCTTCGCCGGTCTGCGATGAGGACGTCATGACCTCCAGACCTTCCAGCCCGCGCAGTGCCTCTTCCTGCGGGTTGATAATCTCGCGCTCGATCTCCACCGGCGCAGCACCAGGCCAGTTGGTGGTGACCGAGACCACCGGGCGCGAGACGTCCGGCGCAAGCTGGATCGGAATGCGGGTCAGGGCCAGCAGCCCGAACAGCACCGCCATGATGACGATGGCAACCACGGCAATCGGCCGATCGATGGCAAAACGGATCACATCCATAGTTGGTCTCTCGCTTTGTGACCGGCCGGGCCGGTCGGTTTGCCTTAGTTGCTTGCGTTGGCGGACTGGATCGGCTGGCCTGGGAACAGGCGCTCGTTGCCGCGCACGACAACGAACTCGCCTTCTTCAAGGCCGGCCAACACCTCAAAACGATCGCCCATGGCAACGCCGATCTGCACCGTGCGCGGCGTTGCAACGCCTTCGGCATCGACAAAGACCGACCAGCCATTGGCAGCCTGGGTCAGTGCATCCTTGGGGACAGACAGGACATCGCGCGGCGCGTCGGTGGGCACCGATACGGTGAGCGACTGGCCGACAGCTACCGCCTGGTTGAGCGAGCCCAAATCGGCGGAAAAGCGGACAGGACGGGTGCGTGTTGAAGCAAATTCGGTCGGCAGGATGGCACGGATCGTGACATCCAGTGGCGTACCGGTTTCGGTTTCTGCGTTTAACGTCAATCCGTTAGAGAGGCCGACAATGTATTGTGAGGGCACGTTGGCTTCGATCTCCAGCGTGGTCACATCAAGCAGGCGTGCGACCTCGGCACCCGATGAGATGAACTGACCCGGATTGGCCTCGACCTCCAAAACGATACCGCGGAAAGGCGCGGTGATGCGCGCGCGATCCATGTTGTAGCGGGCGCGGGAGAGCGTGGCCTGGGCGTTCAAGAGGCGGGCCTGGGCTTCGGCAAGCTGGCCGCGCGCTTCAGCAAACGCGCCGCGCGTGTCTTCCAAACGGCCCTCGGAGAAGGACGGCGTATCCCGTAATTGTTCAACGCGATCAAAGACATCGCCGGTCCGCGCCACCCGCGCTTCGGCGACGGAGATGCCTGCTTCGGATTCCGACAGGCTAGCCTCCGCCTGGGCCAGCTCAATGGCAATGAGCTCGGTATCAAGGACGGCCAACAGGTCACCGGGTTCGACCTCATCGCCGACAAGAACCGCGACCTCATCGACAACGCCTGCCACGCGCGCGGCCACCGCGCTGTCGCGGGCTGCAACGATCTCACCAAACACGGGGCGTGTTTCGGCCAGTGTGCGCACTTCGACCCGCTCGGTCACAACCAGGGAAGGACCGCCTTGCGCCAAGGCGGAAGATATTGAAAAGACTGCTAAAAATGGGACAGCCAAAAGGCTCGCCAGAACCGGCGGCCGCATGCGGATGGTTCGCATCGTCGAAAGTGCTTTCTTAAAATGCCCGGCGTTCTACGCGCCGGACTGGATAGCCAGGATCGTTACGTTGGGATTTCCGCGACGTATGCAAGGCCTTCTTACATTACCCATGCCACCCTGGCCGATCTGTGACAAGAACTGGTGCAAATACGCAACGTTTCTCCGACAGTCTCCTGACAGGTCACATCAGTAGAACTCCACAGAAACGGCACGAGACGACGTTCTGGAACCGGACCTTTGCCGGACCGATCCGGGCTTGCTCGGCGCGAAATCGTTTCGCCTAGTTGTCAGTGACCCACTGATACTCGGCCATCTCCTCGTCCGTGAAGAGATAAAGCTGCTCTTTTGGGGTCGCCATGGCGTGGATCCAGGCGCGCGGGTCAACGCCCATATCATCGAGTAATTGTTGGGCTTCCGATGAGATATGCTGCGCGCCTGCCATGCCTTCCTGGAGGGTGCCGATCTCCGCTTCCGACGTGAACACCTGATGCACGCCGAACCAGACCGGGTCAGGCGCGGTCCGTTCGATGCCGCCAGCAAAGGCAAGCGGGCAAGAGGAGGCGCAGTAGCCATTGCGGGCGACGGCGGTGCTCAGATCATTGGCGCGGATGATGTCGGCCATGGCGAAGGCATCGCGTACGCTGCCGCCGGGCGAGTGGAAGGTGATGCGGGCCAGGCCCTCCTGCTCGGCCAGGAAGTCTTCAAAACGACTGAAGGAGCCAAGTGTGATTCGGCCAATGGCCGTCGCCTCACCTTCTTCGCCCAGATGAAAGCTCATTGGCTGGCTGATGACGTCCTGCGGGTTGCCGTCAAAGCCCGGCAGCTCCACCGGCTCACCGAGCAGACGCGGCGCGCCGGACGGATCATAGGGGCGCACCTGATCGTCGGTGCCCGGGCTGCGCAGTGGTGCCGGCTGGAAGCGCGCCGGTGTCCCGGGCGCGTAACCCTCCTGCTCGGCCAAAAGCGCACGGAAGTCGTACGTCAGTGCAATGCCGCAAGCGATGACGAGAGCGGCGAAGAGGCCAGAGAGCACGGCATCACCGGCGGTGAAGCCGCGCTTGGGTTCAGCGGTGTCGGCGGTGTTGCTGATATTGGTGGCCATGGTCAGCGGTCGCGCTTGAAGGTCGGCAGTGGCGTTACCCCTGCCGGTGGTTGGGTGTCTGGCTGTTCGCGCTGAGCCGAGGCGGCTGGGCTTTCTCGCTCCGGCTCATCAGGAACGGCATCCGGCTGTTCGGGTTGCGTTGGCATGTCCGGAGCCGGAGCTGGCTGCTGGAGGGTCGCTGGCGGTTGCATCGCCTGATAGAGCCGCAGCGCCTGGGTCATCTCTGCGACGGTGACATGGTGCGCGTCGAGTTCCGCGCCCTCTTCACGGCGGATCGCTGAGTGCACGCCAGCGAGAATGACGATCAGCACCGCTGGCAAAAGGTCGATGGAAATCGCGCCGGCCCAGGATGGCAGGAACTCATCGGCGTAAAGCAACACGGCTTCCGGTGTGGAGAGCGGCACGAAGCGAACAGGCTGCACCGGATCGCGGGACAGAATGCCATCGGCAGCCGAGGCGAGCGCCGCCGACTGAACGCCAATTGCTGATTCCACACGGCCCACAATCGCTTCCTGCCTGGAGGCGAGATCACTGGTCTGGCCATCCACTTCCGGCGCAACGAAGGCGGCCGCCAAGTCCTCGGCGGCGCGGCGCACGGCTGGCGCAATGGAGGTTTCCGACATCGCGGCGATGACGCCTGAAAGCGCGACCGCCTCTTCAGCGTAGGAGATGGCGCGCGGTTCGATGGGGCCGGCTGCCGACACGATGCGGCGCATTTCACCCAGATAACGCCCGCCCTGTTCGAACAGCGCATCGACTTCGACGCGCGAGGCGCGGACTTCAGCTGCCAGACCATCAAGTTGGCCGGCCATCTGGTTCAAAAGCTGCACCACCGTGCCAGAGCCCGAGGTGCCGGTGAGCGACCCGGTCAGCCGCTCTTCCTGCGCCAGGCGCCGGAAACGCTCGGTCGCCAGTTGAATATCCGGCAGCAGACCTTGCGCGGCGAGCGCATTGTTGTGCGCCTCGGTCAGCCGTGCCTGATACTCTTCGGTCGTGTTGGCAAGATGCTGCTCAATCGCAGCGCCACCGGCCAATGCGGCTGCATTCAACCAGGACGACATGGCGACGATCTTCATCGATCCGAGCGCCATGGCGGCGATCAAGGTCCGCCGGTCTGAAGCATGCTTGATGTGCGGCGTGAACTGGATCAGGTAGGACCAGAAGGCATAGATGCCGATGGAGACGGCGGTCGAGTAAACAAGAGCGCCGAAAAACACGACCGGACCGATGCCCTGCAACAGGCCGCGCACACCCAGATAGGTATAGACGCCGCTCGCCAGCGCCAGGATCGCCAGGGTCAGCTTGGTGGTGGTTTCCAGTCGGCTGACGCCGCGCCGTAATGCTTCGGCCATGGTTGGGAGCACCTAGTTTGTGGTTGGGCCTTTCGGCTTTCTTGCCCGCGTGGGACCGGAGTGTGGCGAAAGTCGGACCGGTGCGCTAGGTCCAGATTCAAACGGCCAAAGGCCACACGCAGTCCAAGGACCCAGCCCCATGAACCTTTCCGATACCGCGCTTCTGCAATCCGATGCTTACATTAACGGCGCATGGCATGCCGGTGGTGCGCGCTTTGGCGTAAGCAATCCGGCGACCGGCGAGGTCATCGCCCAGGTGACAGACGCAAGCATTGACGAGCTGCGCACGGCGATTGATGCGGCCCATGCCGCGCAAAAGGGCTGGGCGGCAAAGACCGCCAAGGAGCGGGCCATCATCCTGCGCCGCTGGTTCGATCTCATGACCCAGCATGCCGACGATCTGGCGCAAATCCTGACCGCTGAGATGGGCAAGCCGCTCGCCGAAGCGACGGGCGAAGTGCTCTACGGCGCGTCGTTTTTGGAGTGGTTCGCCGAGGAGGGAAAACGCATCTATGGCGATGTGATCCCCGGTCATCAGCCCGACAAGCGCATCCTTGTGCTGAAGCAGCCCGTGGGCGTTGTCGGTTCCATCACGCCGTGGAACTTTCCCAATGCGATGATTGCCCGCAAGGTGGCGCCGGCCTTGGCGGCTGGTTGCACCGTCGTGGCCCGCCCCTCCGAACTCACCCCGCTTTCAGCGCTTGCGATGGCCGAGTTGGCTGAACGCGCCGGCGTACCAGCGGGCGTGCTCAACATCGTGCCGAGCATGGATGCACCATCGGCCGGCGAAGAGCTTTGTACCAACCCGAAGGTGCGCAAGATCACCTTCACAGGCTCGACCCGCGTCGGCCGCATCCTGATGAAACAGTGTGCCGACCAGATCAAAAAGCTGAGCTTGGAACTTGGCGGCAACGCGCCGTTCCTTGTGTTCGATGATGCTGATCTGGACGCCGCCGTCGATGGCGCGATCATGTCCAAGTACCGCAACGCAGGGCAGACCTGCGTGTGCGCCAACCGCATCTATGTGCAGGCTGGCATCTATGACGCCTTCGCCGCCAAGCTGACGGAAAAAGTATCCGCGCTGAAGACCGGAGACGGGACGCAAGACGGCGTTGAGATCGGCCCGCTCATCTCGCAGCCGGCGCTCGAAAAGGTGGAGGCGCATCTGGCTGACGCGCTCACCAAGGGTGCGAAGGTCACCACCGGTGGCAAGCGCTTGGAAGGCTCCTTCTTTGAGCCGACTGTCGTGACCGATGTGCCCGCCGATGCCCTGTTGGCGCGCGAGGAAACCTTTGGACCGCTGGCCGGGCTCATCCGCTTTGAGACCGAAGAAGAGGTCATCGCGCTTGCCAATGACAGCGAGTTTGGGCTTTCCGGTTACTTCTATGCCAATGATCTCTCGCGCGTCTGGCGCGTGTCGGAAGCCATGGAAACCGGCATAGTGGGCGTCAACACGGGCATCATCTCCACCGAGGTCGCGCCGTTTGGTGGGGTCAAGCAATCTGGCCTTGGGCGGGAAGGCTCCAAGTACGGCATCGATGAGTTTCTCAACATGAAATATGTCTGCACCGGCATAGACGCCTAAGGGCTTTCGGCTAGGTCAGGATCTTGGTGATCACGCCCAATGCCAGCAGGAAAGGCAGCACAGCAAAGGTCGCCAAGAGCCCATCCTTCACCAGGATGGCCAACGTGATCAGAGCGACCGTGGAGGCCAGCAGCGTTGCGGACATGGGCACCAGTTCAAAGAACGGCATGGCAAGGCCACACAGGCCGCAGACCACCATCAGCACCTGACTCAACGGACGCCGCACCAGGAAACTCAAGCGCTGTTTGCTGCGCCGATCGACCCAACCAGCGACCGGCAGAAGGCGCTTAAGGCTGGACGTCACGCGCTCAGCCTTGAGCTGTCGTCGCGTCAGGAAGCCTGGCAACCAGAGATGGCGGCGGCCAAGTGCAATCTGAGCCGATATCAAGAATATCAGCATTCCGTTGACCGATGAGAACAGCGGAATGGCGCTCAGCGGGCTGACCACGATGACAGAAACCAGAATGAGGACCGGTAGGATGCCGGCTCGGCCGGACGCGGCGATGATCTCGCCCAGGGACAGGTCGCGTTCGTCGCATAGGGCCATGACATCTTCGATGATGGCCGTCAGCGAGCGGGTGGGATTGAGGGGATCGGACATGAACAGACAGTTTGTGACCTCAAGGATGCCTCAAGGTCGGAGAGAGAGTATGCCGTCAGCTAAGGCGCAAGTGTGCCCTCGCAAGGATGGGCAAGCGTAAATCCGCATCGGCGCGGGATTCTCTGGCCGGTTGCGCTTTTTTTGCACCAGGGTGCAAAAAGGCCTTGAGCCGAACCCAAGGTCATAGCCTAGAGGAGCTGTCCGTTAGATGAGGAAACGGACAGACAATGCACATGCCTCCCCAACTGCCCAACCCAGAACCCCTGATGACCGCGGCCGAATGTGCCAAGCGGATCGGCCTGACCGTTCGCGCTTTGCGGCTTTACGAGGCCCGCGGCCTTCTGACCCCGCAGCGCACGGAGAAGAACTGGCGGCTTTACGGCGCGCGCGAACTGGCGCGCCTCAGCGAGATTCTGGTTCTCAAATCCACCGGCCTCAGCCTTGGGCAGATCGGTCAGCTTCTTTCGGACCGCGATAGCGATCTGGATGCGCTGCTTGCCCTGCAACAGGACCGGCTTGCCGAGCAGCATCAGAAGACCGAGCGCAGCCTGGCGCTTGTCAGCTCGCTGCGGGCCAAAACCGGTCGGGGCGAGGTTCTGTCCGTCGATGATCTGATCCATCTTGCAAAGGAGACACAGATGACCGACAGCGACACCGACAGCGTTGCCTGGAAACGCTATGAGCAAATGCGCCCACGCACGCAGGTTGACGCCGATCGGGCCACGTTCAGCGACTATGCCGGGGCCTATCTGTTCGAGGATGGTTTGGCAGCCGAGGTCACGCTGGAGGACGGTCATCTCTACCTCCGGGTGATCGGCCAGCCACGGGTGGAGATGTTCCCCGAAGGCGAGGATGCCTTCTTCCTTCAGGTCGTGCCAGCGCAGGTGAGTTTTCGGCGCACACGCGGGGCCATCGAGGCGCTGGTGCTGCACCAGGGCGGGTTCGATCTGCCGGCCAAGCGCGCAGCGCCAGAGTCCTTTGCCGAAGCCGAGGCGGCATTGAAGGAGCGCGCTGCCCGCAAGGCAGCCCTGCCGGGCGGCGAAGACCTGTTATCACGCGTGATTGCCGAGCATCGGGCCGGCAAGCCAGACTATGCCGGCATGCGCCCACCGCTCGCCCAACTGGTGCGCGAACAGCTGCCGGTGGTTATCACGGAGCTGGAACGCCTCGGCGACCTGGAAGAGCTGACCTTCAAGCATGTCGGCACGGACGGGTTCGACGTCTATCAGGCTGAGTTTGAGAACGGCTCGATGGAGTGGGGCTTCAGCCTTACCGATACCGGCGATCTCAACGGGCTCTATATGCGCCCTGCTTAAGGGGCGGCACTCACACCAGCTTGTCGTCGATGAAGCAGAAGCGCCAGCGCTCGCCCGGCTCGTAGGAGGTGATGATAGGGTGCCCCTCACCCTCTCCTGTTCCTTCAGCATGGGCGCGGGCGTGGCGGTTGGGGCTGGAATCGCAGCACCCCACTTTGCCGCAGGTCATGCACATGCGCAGATGCACCCAGGTTCCGCCGGTCTTGGCGCATTCCTCGCAGACCGCGCCCACCTTCTCTTCCTCGGTGGGCCGGTCGAGCTTGATCTGATCGCGGTGGGTGCAGCGCATGGCGTGCCTCTTTGACGTCTAGTGATTGTCTCTTGGCAGGTTGCGGCCAATGCGCTGATAGGCGGTGGCGAGCTCAAGACAGCCGCCCTGCGCCAGCTGGCCGACATGGGTGCGATAGATCTCCTGCCAGGGCGTCTGATGCTCCAGTTCCGGCTCCTGCCAGGCATCGCGGCGCGCCTGCCACTCTTCATCGGACACCACGGCGTTGAGCGTGCCGTTCTCGACATCAAGGCGGACCCGGTCGCCGGTCTGAAGGAGAGCTAGCCCGCCGCCGACCACGGCTTCCGGTGAGGCGTTGAGGATGGACGGGCTTTCGGAGGTGCCCGACTGGCGGCCATCGCCGACGGTCGGCAGATGGTTGATGCCGCGCGTGATCATGGCATCCGGCGGCTGCATGTTCACCACCTCGGCAGAGCCCGGATAGCCGACACAGCCGACATTGCGGATGAAGAGGATGGTCTCTTCATCGATGCCCAGCTCCTCATCGTTCAGGCGCTCATGGTAATCCTCCGGCCCCTCGAAGACGACGGCTTTGGCGTCGAACACGCCATCCTTCAGGAAGCGGGCACGAAAGTCCTCGGAGATGACGGAGGTCTTCATAAGGGCGCTGTCGAACAGATTGCCGGACAGCACGATGAAGCCTGCCTTTTCGCGCAACGGCTTGTCGACCGTGCGGATGACATCCTGGTCCTCGCTACGCGCGCCATCGAGCGCCTCGGCAACCGGCTTGCCCGATGCCGTCATGACATCACCGTGCAGATGGCCAGCCGCCAGAAGCTCGCCCATGATGGCTGGCACACCGCCAGCCCGGTAGAAGCTCTCGCCAAGATACTCACCGGCCGGCTGCACATTGGCGAGCAGCGGAAGATCGAAGCCGACCTTTTGCCAGTCGGTCACATCCAGTTCCACGCCGGCATGGCGGGCGATCGCTTGAAGCTGCGGCGGCGCATTGGTGGAGCCGCCAATCGCGGTGTTCACGCGGATCGCGTTTTCAAACGCCTTGCGGGTCAGAATGGCCGACGGCTTCAGGTCCTCATAGGCCATCTGCACGGCGCGCTTGCCTGTTTCGAACGCCATCGCCATGCGTTCGCGGAACGGCGCGGGAATGGCGGACGACCCGGGCAATGTCATGCCCAGCGCCGCGGCCATGGCGTTCATGGTGGATGCTGTGCCCATCGTGTTGCAGTGACCGAGCGAGGGCGCCGACGCGCAGGCACGGTTCATGAACTCATCATAGTCGATCTTGCCTTCGGCCAAGAGGCGGCGGGACTCCCAGATGATGGTGCCCGCACCGGCGCGCTTGCCCGTCCACCAGCCGTCCAGCATCGGTCCGCCGTTCAAGGCGCTCGCCGGAATGTCGACGGTGGCCGCGCCCATCAAATGCGCTGGCGTGGTCTTGACGCAGCCCGTCGTCAGCACCACGGCATCAATCGGGTAGCCGTGCAGCACCTCGACCAGCGAAAGATAGGCAAGGTTACGATCAAGCGCGGCGGTCGGGCGCTTGCCGGTCTCCTGAATAGGATGAACCGGAAACTCCATCGGGATGCCGCCAGCATCGCGGATTCCGGCCTTGATCCGATCCATCAGGAACAGATGGATCTTGTTGCAGGGCGCAAGGTCTGACCCGGTGTTGGCGATCCCGATCACCGGCCGGTCGGATTGCAGTTCCTCGCGCGTGAAGGTCTGGTTCTGGTAGCGCTCTAGATAGCGCGCCGTCATGCCTGGGTTGTTGGGGTTGTCGAACCATTCTTGGCTACGGAACTGTTTGTTCGCGCGCGTATCGGCCATGAAGCCTAGTCTCCCGATAGAAATGGTGTTTGGCGCCAAGGCTATAGACCTTTCAACCGTCCATACAAGGCGGGTTGTTCTCACCTGGCCAGCAAACGGCTGGCCCCGACCACCCATGGACGGCATCACACCATCATCATGCAGAGCATGCCGGCAGGCGCGATGCCATTGCGCAAGAGGTGCCTCGCCGGGCCATGGCATTGCTGTACGCCCAGCTTGGGCAGGCGTATAGGCAGGGCGATTTCCATCGACATTCCTAGCGACAGCCAACTCAACGATAAACGATGCAGGCAGGAGACCCGCGATGACCCTCAGGATCAATTCCGACGCCCCGAACTTCACCGCCGACACCACCGAAGGCGAGATCACTTTCCACGATTGGATCGGTGACAGCTGGGTGGTGCTGTTTTCACACCCGAAAGACTTCACGCCAGTGTGCACCACAGAGCTTGGCTACATGGCCGGCATGGCCGGTGAGTTTGCTAAGCGCAACACCAAGATTCTGGGCATTTCGGTCGACCCGGTCGACAGCCACAAAAAGTGGAAGCAGGATATCAAAGATGTGTCCGGCCACGATGTGCGCTACCCGCTGATCGGCGACCCGGAGCTGAAAGTTGCCAAGCTGTTCGACATGCTGCCTGACGATGCCGGCTCAAGCTCGGAAGGCCGCACGCCTGCAGACAACCAGACGGTGCGATCAGTGTTCGTCATTGGTCCGGATAAGAAGATCAAGCTGATTCTCACCTACCCGATGACGACGGGCCGCAACTTCGATGAGATCCTGCGGGCCATCGATTCCATGCAGCTGACCTCCAAGCATAAGCTGGCGACGCCGGCGCAATGGCAGCCGGGTGATGATGTGATCGTGACGGCGGCCGTGTCGGACGAAGAAGCGCGTGAGAGTTTCGGCGAGTTCAAAACCGTGAAGCCCTACATTCGCGTCGTGCCGCAGCCGCAGAACTGATCGCGGCCATTTGAGCACCTGATGGCCGGTGGACCGATTTAGGCCCACCGGACTGCCTTGCGCCTTGGCGCGCGCCGGGTATGGTCACCGCCGGAGAATTTGCTCGGTGACACAACGCTTTGCCTTTACATTCGGCGGTTTGCAGCTTGCCCGTCACCGATGGGCGGCTGCGCTTTTGCTGCTCGCGACGCTGACGGTCACGGCCATCAGCCTGCCCTCCATCACCTTTGAAGCCGATCTTCAGCGTGGCTTTGCCGCTGGTACGCCGGATGAGCAGGCCTATGGCGAACTGTTGCGGGGACGTGAGACCCGCTCGCGCCCTGTCATGCTGCTCATTGAGGATACCGAACCCTTCTCGGCATCCGACCTTGATGCGCTCAACATCATGATGCTGGATCTGGCTTTGACGCCAGGCGTGGCGCAAATCATCTCACCCTTCTCGCTGCGCTATCCGCCCGATCACCCGACAGCGCCGGGCGGGCTGGTGCTGAACCCGGCTGATGGTGAGGCTGGCGTTCAAACCCTTCAGGCCTACACGGCGGACATTCCTGGCCTTAGCGCCATGATCGCCGACGATCTGGCGACCATGATCACGACCATTGTGCCGACGGGCGGGCTCAGCCTCAGTGATGTTCGGGCGATGCTGGCGGAGGTCGAAACGCTCGCCGCGCCGCTGGAGGCCGATGGGCTGCGCATCTCCATCACCGGTGAGGATGCCATCGGCTTTGCGCTCACCGATGCGTTGAGCAACGATCTGATCGTTCTGAACTCCATTGGCAGCGCCGCCGCCTTTTTGATCTCGCTGGTGGCGTTGCGCAGCTTCCGGTGGGCGATCATATCGTTCGTTCCGGCGCTGCTCGCCTCAGCGACCTCGCTTGGCCTGTTCGCTGTCTTCGGCCTGCCCATCACGGTGATGAGCGTGGTCGTGCCGATCCTGGTTCTGGTGCTGGCACTGGCGGACGGGCTTCACCTCACCAGTGCGGCGCGGGCACACATGGCAACCATGCCCTGGCGGGAGGCGTTGATTGCAGCCATCAAGCAGGTCGCACCGGCCATTGCGCTGACCTCCATCACCACCGGCATCGGCTTTGCGGCGATCAGCGTGTCATCCTTTGATCAGCTCGATGAGCTGGGCCTGTCGGGCTGCGTGTCCGTGCTTGGCGCTTACTGGGTGGTGACTGCCGGGGTGATCGTTTTGATGCCGCTGGCGACGCTCGGCAAAAGGCACAAGCCTGCCGAAGATGGCACCAAGCCAAAGGCTATGCTGACCACGCCGCTTCCCGCATTCTTGCCGCGACTGGTACTGCGCTTTCCAATGGCGGTGCTGATCGGCGGCGGCTTGGTGTTTGGGTTAAGCGCCGTCGCGTCGTCGCGCGTCGATGCCTGGTTTCCGCTCTACGCCAACCTGCCGGAAGACAGCCCTGTTGGGCGGGCGCACCGCGTGATCGAAGACAAGTTCGGCGGCTATCTGCCCATGTGGTTTGAGTTTTCCGCCGAGAATCCGGACGAGGCCTGGCCGACCACGCAGGCCATCGTGGCGGCGATTACCGACGCGGCACCGAGCCTCACCGTGCTTTCCGACGTCACCTTGGCTGCCTGGCTGGGTGACCCGACACAGCGACCGGATGCGGAGATCATGGCGCAGCTGCCAAGCTCGCTGACCGGCGATCTCTACGATCCCGAACGCGGCATTCACCGGGTGATCGCGCTCGCGCCGGAGCCGATGCATGACCGCATCACGCGGCGCGAACATGATGCGATGGTGAATGGCGCGCGCGAGGCCGGGGCGGATCAGATTTTCGGGTTCCCGCCGGCGCTTCGCAACCAGGGTCTCAGTATCGTCCATCAGCTTGGTCAGAGCCTGTTGATCGCCTGCATTGTGGCAACCCTGATGGTGGCGCTCGCCTATCGAAACCTGTTGCTTGCGCCCATTCTCCTGCTGCCCAACCTGTTGCCCTTGCTGGCGGCAACCTCGCTTCTGCATCTCCTCAATGATGGGCACGCCAACCCGACCGCCGTGCTGGCCCTGACGGTGGCCGTCGGTATCGCGATCGATGATTCCATCCATGTTCTGAACCGCTATATGGTGGAGCGAGCTTCCGGGGCGGCTATCGATCAGGCCTTGTCGCGAACGATCATCCTCACTGGCGGCGTGCTTTTGACGACCACGCTGGTGATCAGCATCGGGACGGCCTCGACCTTCTTCTCCAGCTTTCCCAATGTGCGATTGTTCGGCTCGATGTTGATCCTTATCTTCTTGTCGGCGCTGGTGGCCGACCTTCTGGTCTTGCCGGCACTCATCAAGAAAGGATGGTGGCGATGAAACGATGGATGGGCCCTGCCCTTATGGCCGCGGGCTTGATGGCCTTGCCTGCGCCCGCTGCCGCCGATCAACTTCTGTCATCAGCCGCTGGCAACTGGACCGGCGACGGAACGCTGCGCACAAGCAGCGAGGGCGCACCGGAGCCTGTACGGTGCCGTGTGGACAACAGTTTCAATGAGGCCAATGGCCAGCTTTCCATGTCCGGCCGCTGTGCGGTGCCGAGCCAGACCTGGACAGTGAGCGGCTCCCTCGCGCGTGATGCCTCCGGTCGTTATTCCGGCGACTGGCGGGACCCGCGCAGCGGCGCCATGTCAGCTATCAGTGGCCGCCGCCAGGGTGACAGCATCCTGTTCGACATCACCGAACAGGACCCGGAAACCGGCGAGGATGTCGACGGCTCCATGGTGTGGACCTTCCGCCAAGGGCAGTACAGCATCCAGTCCTTCGTTGAAGCTAATGGAGAGCGCGTCGCCATCGCGACGATTGTGTTCAGTCAGTAGGAAGCCAACCCCAGGCCTAATGCCTAGTCCAGCGACCGGGTTGCCCAGGCTCGACCAAAGCCCGTACCTTCACCAAGGACGCGGTCCTTGCTTTCACGGTCTCAACAGCACATTTGCACTGGTGGAGTCGACGACCTACTTGGCCGACACAAGTGGAGGCCTTGGCTTAGCCGCCCATGCCGCCGCCGCAAGCAGTCAAAAATAGGCCCAGTGTCACCATCGTCAAAAAAGCACGAACTTTCATAGCTTTATCTTCCTTTTGAGTTGTCGCCTGATCAAAATTGGTAGCTTAGACCGTCACGCCCGACATGGTTACTCGAACCTCCACGGATGTTGCCACCGCCAGTCGCAAGTGTGGTCTCGGGAACGTCGACAAACAGGTACTCGAAACGCGCGGTCCAGCGCTCCGATATGTACCCTTCCAAACCTACACCGGCCGTTAGTCCTGCAACCCAGTCCTGATCGCTGCCATT
>JBHJIX010000072.1:0-27810 GCA_050043025.1 Cohaesibacteraceae bacterium | reverse complement strand
GCTGAACCTGCTGGTGTGCGAACACGCAACATCGAGCGTGGCAAAGTTTGCACCCGACGGCACGCGAACGGTGCTCGCTAGCCATTTCGAAGGACGCGAGCTCGACTCGCCAAATGACCTATGTGTCAAATCCGATGGATCAATCTGGTTTACCGATCCCTGGTACGGGCGCATTCCAGGATTTGGCGTGGAGCGGCCTCGTGACCTAGGTTGGCAAGGTGTGTTTCGTCTGCCGCCGAACCATCGACCGGGCGACGAGCCGGAACTCGTCGTTGCTCGCTACACGTTCACGATGCCCACCGGCGTTTGCTTCTGCCCCACGGAAGATCGACTATTTATCAACGCCACCGCGCACGCGAACATTCGCGTCTACGATGTCGAGGGCGACAAGCTAACAAACGGCCGTATCTTCGCTTCCGGCATCAAGGACAGCCTGAAACCCGGCGTGCCCGACGGGATGAAATGCGACGCCCAAGGCAATGTCTGGGTGACGGCTCCCGGCGGTCTGTGGGTGTACAATCCCACAGGCAAGCTGATCGGCAAGGTGGCCATCCCTGAACTACCGGCCAACTTGCACTGGGGCGGCTCGGACTGGCGCACGCTCTATGTCTGCGCCTCGACCAGTGTCTATGCGGTGGACACCAAAGTCGGCCCGCGCAACGAGCCCTTTATGCAAGTACGAGCAGGGGCTGGCGCTTCCGAACCAACCACCTCGCCCAGCGCTGACGGCACAACCAGAGAGCCACTACAACTTGATGCCGCGCGCTGCGCCCTGATCATTCAAGACATGCAAAATGATGTGGTCATGGAGGGCGGAGCATTCGCGGCCTCAGGCTCTCCTGATCACTGCAAACAGCAGAACGCCATCGACAATGTTGCGCGCCTTGCTGCGCGCTGCCGGCAAGTTGGCGTTCCTGTGATCCACGTCCACTTCCTCGTGCCGCAGGGTGCCACCGGCCTGACCTTGAACGCGCCCCTGTTCGAGGGCGTGGTGGATGAAAATGCGCTTGTCAAAGGCACATGGGGTGGCCAGGCCGTGCCAAGCCTTGAACCGCACCCCGGCGACTATGTGGTGGAGAAAAACCGCATGTCGGCCTGGGAAGGCACACAGCTGGAAACGATCCTCAAAGCCGAAGGTCGCGACATGATCATCGAGACCGGCGCATGGACCAACATGTCCATCGAACACACCGCCCGCACCGGGGCCGACAAAGGCTATGTGATGGTCATTCCCGAAGATGGCTGCTCCACGATGAATGCCGATTGGCACAATGCGTCCATCAACTACGCCATGCAGAACGTCGCCTTGGTCACAAAGACCGACGCTGTGATTGCCGGCTTGCGCTAGACGCCCATCATTAAAGAGGTTTGCATGTTTGAAGGACAAACAGCCATCATCACAGGTGGCGCACAGGGCATCGGCAAGGCGGTAGCGGAAAAACTGCGCGGGGGTGGAGCCACCGTCGCAGTGTGGGATATGGATGTTGGTCTGGCGACCGAGACAGCACAGGCGCTGGGTGGCGGGTCGTTTGCCTGCTCAGTCGATGTGTCTGACTGGACCAGCGTATCCGATGCGATGGCCAAGACACTCGATGCCACCGGTCGCGTCGACGTCTGCGTGAATTCGGCGGGCATCGCCGGATCAAACGCCAAGCTGGCCGAATACCCCGTCGACGAAGTCAGAAAAATCACCGAGATCAATCTGCTGGGCACCTTCCACGTCAACCGCGCCGTTGTCCCAACGATGGTCAGCCAAGGTTATGGCCGCATCGTCAACATCGCCTCTGTTGCCGGTAAGGAAGGCAATCCGAACGCCAGCGCCTACTCCGCTTCCAAGGCTGGCGTCATCGGCCTCACCAAGTCGCTTGGCAAGGAACTGGCAGACCAGGATATCGCGGTGAACTGCGTGACTCCGGCAGCTGCGCGTACGCGTATCTTCGATCAGATGAGCCAGGAACATATCGACTTCATGCTCTCCAAAATCCCGCGCGGCCGCTTTTTGGAACTCAACGAAGCCGCTGCGATGATTGCCTGGCTTGCAAGCCCGGAGAACTCCTTCACTACCGGTGCCACCTTCGACCTCTCAGGCGGCCGCGCCACCTACTAAGGGGCGTGTGGATGGTGGTAGTGTGGCGGAGCGGGACGCGGTTTTTTTGTTAGCAGGGTGCTGAAATCTGTTGAGCGAGCACCTTGGAAACAACGCGTTCCCGGCCTGCTGAACGCCCGTACCATCATGTCCATGGCAGCCCTTCAACGCTGGCATCTCGATTAGCCGCCAAAGTCGAGACTGTGCTGCGCGCACCTGTCGATCTGGCCAACAAGATCAGTTGCCTTGGCGCTGCTGTTTTGCTCACCTTGGTCTTAGGATCGCGCTGGGCCATGCAAGATTCCAAACAGACTACCTGTTCTTAGTGATATCCTCGATCCAGGTTTTTGCAGCAACGGCCTGAGGGAGCCCGCAGGTGCCTATTGCAAGCAGCGAAACCTGTTCCAGCGCCGCATCCTCAATCCCTTCCGACTTCGCCCGGCGTGTGTGCGAGTGGACGGCACCTTCAGATCCGGTTCCCACCGCCAGAGCAAGTTTGACCAACCGTTTCTCGCGATCGGTCAAAGGGCCGGCTTTGCTCGTTGCCTCGCCAAGCGCAGCATAGGCGCTCCACACATCGGGGTGATCTTGCGCGCTGGCGCCTGGTGGCCCGGACATCGGTTTGGTCATGGGGTAGTTTCCTCAACTAGAGTAGTCGTCAATAAGCCGGCTGGGCTTGGCGAAGGCTTCCAGGTCATTTTGATCATGGACGGTGACTGTCGTCCCATTGACCTGAACGCCATAGGCCTGAAGGCTCTTGAACGCGCGACTCAGATTTTCTGGCGTCATCCCCAGAAGAGAGGCCATGCGACGCTTTTCGGTCCAAAGCTCAAACGTGGCTCCGCCGCCGGCGCGCTTTTGTTGGCGTAAGAGATAGTTTGCAAGCCGTTCAAGCGACGTGCGCAGCTTCAGGCTCTTTGCGTTCTTGACGACCGAACGGTAGCACTGCGCCAGCTCGGCCACGATCGATCGTGCAAAATTTGGATCAAGATCGAAGACAGCCCGAACATCCTGGCTCGGCAGCAACGCGATGCGGCTCTTCTCCAGAGTGCGCGCTGACATAAGGTAGGGCGCATCCTTGATGCTGGCGGCAAGGATGAAGGTTGATACCGGTCGAACGGCCGCCATGCTGGTTTCCCGACCGTTCCATGCTGCGAAGAGTTCGACCGTCCCATCCAGCACAATGTGCAGGAAATCGCTTGGATCGCCTTCTGTGATGAGATCGACATGGGGCGGAAAGTTTTGCACGTACGAGCCTCGCATAAGGCCCTCGAAGTGCTCTTCGCCCATGTCGCTGAAGATCTCCAGACCCCGAATGTCCGGATAGTCAGCTTTCGCCATACCTAATTTCATTGTCAGTCCCGATCCGACAAATATCAAGCTTTTAAATGATAAATGTCAAGTCCTCTCTTGATGTTGCAGCGCACCTGGGATGACCTCCATTCGGCGCCGATAGGACATTGTTTAGGCGACTATTTATTTCGCACGCTTGGTTTTTCTAAACTGATCTGGATCAAATTCCACGCCGCATCAGAAGCGCAGATCAGTTCCGTTCGATACCGCGACCGACCTTGGCCGCCCAAGACGGAGAACCTGCATGGACGTGATGCTAGCCTATGACCACTCGCGGAACGCGCGAATTACGCTCGACGCGGTGAAGAGCCTTTTTGGTCCGCTGAGCCCAACGGTCACCTTGATTTCCGTAATTGAGGACGTGGGCAGTGCGACCGCAGATGCCGATGAATTGTTTCAGGAGCAGTACGCAGCGCAGAAGAAAGGCGCTGAAGATGCTGCTTCGGAACTGGAAGCTGTCGGCATAAAAACCACCGTCATCCTTGCTGAAGGCGATGCACGCAAGATGATCTTGCGTGCAGCGGAAGAGCGCCAACCTGACATGTTGGTGTTGGCGCGCCACAGCCATCAGCCGGACAGCGGCCCGCTTGGTTTCATCACCAAAAGGCTCGCCGCCATCGCTGAAGAGTTCGACCACATGACCTTCGGGTCTGTGTCGGCCTTCCTCGCGCGCCGCGTGAAATGCCCCCTCCTCATTGTTCCCACCCACGAAGCTGCCGCGACCGCGCAAGCGGCCGAATAGCGCTCAGAGGACACGACTATGAAAGTCTCTGACGTCTTCCGGTTCAAAAACCGAGAGATTCGCGCGCTCCACCTCACCTGGATTGCGTTCTTCATCACATTTTACGTGTGGTTCAACATGGCGCCGCTGGCGTCATCCATGCTCGCGTCTGTCGACTGGCTTACGCGTGACGATATCCGCTTGTTTGCCATCGCCAACGTTGCGCTCACTATCCCCGCGCGTATCATCGTTGGCATGGCGCTTGATCGCTGGGGACCACGTCGCGTGTTCTCTGTGCTGATGGTCTTGATGGCCGCTCCAACGCTGTTCTTCGCGTTTGGCGACAGCAAGATGCAATTGTTTGTGTCGCGTCTCATCCTATCATCGGTCGGTGCGGGCTTCGTGGTCGGCATTCACATGACCGCGCTGTGGTTCAAACCACGCGATATCGGCTTCGCCGAGGGGTTCTATGCCGGCTGGGGCAACTTTGGTTCGGCTGCTGCCGCGATGACGATCCCAACCATCGCGCTCGTCCTGTTCGGCGGAGATGATGGCTGGCGGTATGCAATCGCCACATCCGGCGTGATTATGGCGGCTTATGGTGTCTTCTACTGGTTCGCCATCACCGATGGTCCGACCGCCGACACCCACAAGAAGTCCCGCAAGAGTGGCGCGCTTGAGGTTTCGACCTACCGTGACCTGGCCCTTTTGGTCCTGTTCACGGTGCCGTTGGTCGGCATCCTGTCGATCCTGGTCTACCGCGTGCAGCGGATGGGCTATATCGACGGCCTGACAGCAGCGTTCTGCTATGGAGCGATCGCTGTGGTGGTTGCCTTCCAGGTCTGGAAAGCGATCCGAGTGAACCTTCCGATCCTGCGTCGCGGAGTGCCCGAAGACGACCGCTATCCGTTCTCCTCGGTTGCAGCCCTCAATACCACCTACTTCGCCAACTTCGGCGCGGAACTGGCCGTTGTGTCGATGCTCCCGATGTTCTTCCAGGAAACCTGGGGCCTTAATCCGGTAACCGCTGGTCTGATCGCGTCGGCCTTCGCCTTCGTCAATCTGGTTGCCCGCCCCATGGGTGGGCTGGTGTCAGACAGAATGGGCAACCGCCGGTTTGTGATGCTGGCCTACATGATGGGCATCGCCATCGGCTTTGCCATGATGGGTCTGCTGGACTCCAGCTGGCCGCTCATCATCGCCATCGCGATCACCATCGCCTGCTCGTTCTTCGTGCAGGGCGCTGAGGGCGCGACGTTCGGCATCATTCCGTCGATCAAACGCCGGGTCACCGGTCAGATCGCGGGCATGGCCGGTGCCTACGGCAATGTTGGCGCGGTGTTCTACCTGTTCATCTTCATGTTCGTGGAACCCTCGCAGTTCTTCTTCATCATCGCCACAGGCGCGATGATCAGCTGGGTGGTCTGCTTCTTCTGGCTGAAGGAGCCGCAAGGCGGCTTCGGCGAAGAGTATGTCCTGTCGTCGGTCGACCAGGCCATCGCAGCTGAGGCGGTAACCCGGCGGGAGACCGAAGAAGAGCTCGCCGTCATCTTCCAAGGCTCACAGCGGGTCGCGCTGGCCGACCGGGGTGACAAGCTCACCGTTACCGCGAGCTACCGCGATCTGGGTGAACTACGCGAGGCTCTTGCTCGGCTTGGCGGTGCCCCCAAGACCACGCCTGCCGAGTGAATGCCGCTGGACGGCGCTCCACTGGCGGTGCCGTCCAGCTCCCCCCCACATGAATTCCCGGTCGAAGGAACGGGTTTATCGCCGCCATTTGGCTGGTGGGATCAAGGTTCCGCAATGCCCGAGGCGAACACGCTACCAACCGGCACATGGCAAGAGGCCATGCCCGCTGGGTGACAATGCAAGGACAGACTATGGGACAGGATCTCAGAGACTATAAGCCAGATGACGAGGCCTTTTGGACCTCCACCGGCAAGAGCATCGCTAACCGCAATCTTTGGATCTCCATTCCATCGCTTCTGTGCGGATTTGCGGTCTGGCTCTACTGGGGGATCATCACTGTTCAGATGATCAACCTCGGTTACCCGTTTGAAAATTCAGAACTTTTTACGCTAACGGCGATTGCCGGCCTGTCCGGTGCCACCTTGCGTATCCCGGCGACGTTCTTCATTCGCATCGCCGGCGGGCGGAACACGATCTTCTTCACGACCGCCTTGTTGATGATCCCTGCCATCGGAACGGGCATGGCGTTGCAGAACCCTGACACGCCGCTTTGGCAGTATCAGATCCTGGCGCTTCTGTCGGGGATTGGCGGCGGCAACTTCGCCGCGTCGATGTCCAACATCTCGTTCTTCTTTCCCAAGAAGATCCAGGGCTATTCGCTGGGTATGAATGCCGGCCTTGGCAACTTCGGCGTCACCACCATGCAGATCGTCATCCCTCTTGTGATGACCTTCGGGCTGTTCGGCGGCGAATCTCAGACGCTGGTGAACACGTCGGGCACGCTTATCGGCCGCATTCCGGCCGGTACGGAGACCTTCATTCAGAATGCCGGCTTGGTTTGGCTTCTGGCGCTCGTTCCGCTCGCATTCCTCGGGTGGTTCGGCATGAACAACATCCGCGATGAGCATGTCTCGCCGAACATCCCCAACCCCTTCGGTGCGTTCGGCATCATCGGCTTCATGTATGCCATTGGCCTGGCCGCAGCCGGCTTCGGCCTTTGGCTGATGCTGCCGGCTGCCGTGGGTGGCTCCGGTTTTGGCATCTCCAAATGGTTCGTGCTGCCGATTGTGATTGTGCTGACCGTCGTCGCGCTGAAGCTGATCCCTGGTCAGATCGGTCAGAACCTGACCCGCCAGTACAAGATCTTTGGCAACAAGCACACATGGGCGATGACGGTCATTTACGTGATGACGTTCGGCTCGTTCATCGGTTACTCGGCTGCCATGGGTCTGACCATCAAGGTGGTCTTCGGCTTCCAGCACATCATGGTCGATGGTGTCATGACCCACGACACGGCCAACCCCAACGGTCCGAGCGCGCTTATGTTCGCCTGGATGGGCCCCTTCATCGGCGCTCTCATCCGTCCGATTGGCGGTGTATGGGCTGACCGGGCCGGTGGCGCGAAGGTTACGCAGATCATCTCGGTCGTCATGGTCGCTTGTGCGCTGGCGCTCGCCTACATCCTGCAACAGGCATACGCGTCCGCCACGCCGGAAGAGTTCTTCCTGCCCTTCCTGGTGCTGTTCCTCATCCTGTTTGCAGCAACGGGCATCGGCAATGGCTCAACCTTCCGCACCATCGCCATCGCCTTCGACAAGGAACAGGCGGGGCCGGTTCTTGGTTGGACATCGGCGATCGCGGCCTATGGCGCCTTCTTGATCCCACAGATCTTCGGCGAACAGCTGCGGGCGGGGTCACCGGAGCTGGCACTCTACGGCTTCGCCGCCTTCTACGCGGTCTGCATCATCATCAACTGGTGGTTCTACCTGCGGCGCAACGCCTACATCCGAAACCCCTGAGGGATGAGCACTTCCGTTGCGCCGTATCGGGCGGCGCAGCGGCCTAACTCTTATGAGGAAACAACGATGCGCCATCTGTTCGACAGATTGAACTTCTTGCAGTCCAAGGAACTGGAAAAGTTCTCCAACGGCCATGGGCAGGTCACTCGGGAAGACCGCTCCTGGGAAGAAACCTATCGCAACCGCTGGCGTCACGACAAAGTGGTGCGCTCTACCCACGGCGTGAACTGCACCGGGTCATGTTCCTGGAAGATTTACGTCAAATCCGGGATCGTCACTTGGGAAACCCAGCAGACTGATTACCCGCGCACGAGGGCCGGCTTGCCCAACCACGAACCGCGCGGTTGTGCCCGCGGTGCGTCCTACAGCTGGTATTTGTACAGCGCGAACCGGGTGAAGAACCCGCTCATCCGCGGCTCCTTGATGAAGCTGTGGCGCAAGATGCGGCGATCCAAGAGCCCCATCGAGGCCTGGACTGCGATCCAGCAAGACCCGATCCTGCGCGCGTCCTACACCGAAAAACGCGGCACGGGCGGCTTTGTGCGAGCCAACTGGGACGAGGCGACGGAAATCGTCGCAGCGGCCAACGCCTACACTGTTCGGACCTACGGCCCCGACCGGGTGTTCGGCTTCTCGCCGATCCCGGCCATGTCGATGGTCTCCTATGCTGCCGGCTCGCGCTATCTGTCGCTCCTCGGCGGCGTATGCATGAGCTTCTACGATTGGTACTGCGATCTCCCCCCGGCCTCACCGATGATGTGGGGCGAGCAGACCGACGTGCCTGAATCAGCCGACTGGTACAATGCAGGCTATCTGCTGATTTGGGGCTCCAACGTGCCGCAGACGCGCACGCCCGATGCGCACTTCTACACCGAGGCGCGGTATCGCGGCACGAAGTCGGCCGTCATCTGCCCGGATTACTCGGAAGCCGCGAAGTTCGGCGATGTGTGGCTGAACGTGAAGCAGGGCACCGACGCTGCGCTGGCCATGGCCTTCGGCCACGTCATCCTGCGCGAGTTCCACGTCGACCGGCAGGCAGAGTACTTTGAAGAGTACTGCCGCAAATACTCCGACTACCCGATGCTGGTGAAGCTGGAGGAAAAAGACGGCAAACTCATCCCCGGTCGCTTCCTGCGCGCCGATGATCTCAGCGACAAGCTGGGCGAAGAGAACAACCCCGAATGGAAGACGGTGGCCTGGGATGAAAAATCCAGTGGTCTCGTCGCGCCCAACGGGTCGGTTGGTTATCGCTGGGGCGAAGACGGCGAGTGGAACCTTGAAGAAAAGGCCGCCGGCGAAGACACCTACCTGAAGATGTCGCTCCTCCTGGACGAGGATCATGACGAGGTCGTGGGTGTCGACTTCCCCTATTTCGGTGCGGACGCGACTGAGGAATTCTCCACCGGCGATAAGCGTCCCAACGTGCTGACGAGGAACATCCCCGTCAAAACGGTGAAAACTGCCGAAGGCGAGTTCAAGGTCGCAACCGTGTTCGACCTGACCTGCGCCAACTACGGCCTTGACCGTGGCCTGGGTGGTGAGTGGGTTGCCAAAGAATTCGCCGAGGACGTGCCGGGCACGCCCGCCTGGGCAGAAAAAATCACCGGCGTTTCCGCAGACAAGATCGCCCACGTGGCACGCGAGTTCGCGCAGAACGCGGAGAAAACCAACGGCAAGTCCATGGTCATCATCGGGGCCGCGATGAACCACTGGTACCACATGGACATGAACTATCGTGGCGTCATCAACATGTTGGTGATGTGCGGATGTGTCGGCCAGTCCGGTGGTGGCTGGGCGCACTATGTGGGGCAGGAAAAACTGCGTCCGCAGACCGGCTGGCAACCCCTGGCCTTCGCGCTCGATTGGGGTCGTCCGCCACGCCATATGAACTCAACATCCGCCTGGTACGCGCACACAGACCAGTGGCGCTACGAGACACTGACAGCTGGCGAGATCCTCTCGCCGACGGCGCCGGAAGGCGATTGGGACATTTCGCTGATCGACTACAACATCCGTGCTGAACGGATGGGGTGGTTGCCATCGGCACCACAGCTCAAGACCAACCCGCTTGAAGTGGCCAAGGCCGCCAAGGCTGCCGGCAAGGAAATCCCAGCCTATGTCGCCGAACAACTGAAATCCGGCGATCTGGAAATGGCTTGCCAGGATCCGGACGACCCGGCGAACTGGCCGCGCAACCTGTTTGTGTGGCGTTCCAACCTTCTGGGTTCCTCAGGTAAGGGCCACGAGTATTTCCTCAAACACCTTCTGGGCACCGATCACGGCGTGCTCGGCAAGGACCTTGGCGAAGAGGGCAAACAATTGCCCAAGGAGGCCAAGTGGCATGAGGATGGCCCACGCGGGAAGCTTGATCTTCTCACCTGCATCGACTTCCGCATGTCGACGACGGCTGTCTATGCCGACATCGGTCTGCCGACGGCGAGCTGGTACGAGAAGACCGCCCTCAACACCTCCGCCATGCACCCGTTCATCCACCCACTTCAGGCGGCGGTGGACCCAGCTTATGAGTCGAAATCGGATTGGGAAATCTTCAAGGCGATTGCCAAGAAGTTCCAGGAGGTTGCGCCGGAGATCCTCGGCAATGAGACCGACATTGTCGCGCTGCCAATACTGCACGACACGCCTGCGGAAATCGCGCAAGACAAAGTGCGCGATTGGAAGAAGGGCGAGTGCGATCTCATCCCCGGAAAGACGGCGCCCAACTACGTGCCCGTCGAGCGCGATTACACGGCCATCCATGACCGTTTCACCGCGCTTGGTCCGTTGATGGACAAGGCCGGCAATGGCGGCAAAGGGATCACCTGGAACACGCAGCACGAGGTGCAGTTGCTGCGTGACCTGAACGGTGAGCATCTGGAAGGCCCGGCCAAGGGCATGCCGAAGATCGTATCGGATATCGATGCGACCGAGGTAATCTTGATGCTGGCACCGGAGACCAACGGGCAGGTTGCCGTGAAAGCTTGGGACGCTTTGTCCAAGGCCACCGGCCGTGATCACACACACCTGGCTTTGCCAAAAGAAGAGGAGAAAATCCGCTTCCACGACATTGCCGCCCAACCGCGCAAGATCATCTCTTCGCCCACCTGGTCAGGCCTGGAAAGCGAGCATGTTTGCTACAATGCCGGCTACACCAATGTGCATGAGTTGATCCCCTGGAGGACGCTGACTGGACGGCAGCAGACCTATCAGGATCACCAGTGGATGCTCGCCTTCGGCGAAGGCTTCATGTCCTACCGGCCTCCGGTCGACCTGAAGACCATCACCGACGAGGTGCACACCGATAAGGACAGCCCGCATGTAGTGCTGAACTTCATCACGCCGCACCAGAAGTGGGGCATCCACTCCACCTACACCGACAACCTTTTGATGCTGCCGCTCAATCGCGGCGGTCCGGTGATCTGGATATCCGAGAACGACGCGGCAACGGCTGGTATCGTCGATAATGACTGGGTGGAGCTTTACAACTCCAACGGGGCGCTCACGGCCCGCGCAGTGGTCTCGCAACGCATGAAGGACGGAACGACCTTCATGTACCACGCGCAGGAGAAGATCGTGAATACGCCGGGCTCTGAGAAGACCGGCAAGCGGGGCGGCATCCATAACTCGGTTACCCGCGCCGTCCTCAAACCAACGCACATGATCGGCGCTTACGCGCAGCAATCCTACGGCTTCAACTACTACGGAACCGTCGGCTGCAACCGCGATGAATTCGTCGTCGTCCGCAAGATGCAGAAGATCGACTGGCTCGATCGCACTGCCGAACAAGCCAACCAAGAAGCAAGCCAACAGGAGGCTGCCCAATGAGAGTTCGAGCCCAAATCGGGATGGTGCTGCACCTCGACAAATGCATCGGGTGTCACACGTGCTCAGTGACCTGCAAAAACGTTTGGACCACGCGCGACGGTGTCGAATACGCCTGGTTCAACAATGTCGAAACCAAACCAGGCACCGGCTATCCCACAGACTGGGAAAACCAGGACCGTTGGAATGGCGGCTGGGAAAGGACGAAGTCCGGCCAGCTGCAGCCCAAACAGGGCTCAAAGTGGCGCATCCTAGCCAACATTTTTGCCAACCCGGACCTGCCGCAGATCGATGACTATTACGAGCCGTTCGACTTCGATTACGATCATCTGAAGTCGGCGCCGGAGATGGAGGCATTTCCGACGGCCCGTCCGCATTCCAAAGTCACCGGAGAGCGTATCGAAAAGATCGAGAAAGGTCCTAACTGGGAAGAGCTTCTCGGCGGCGAGTTCTCCAAACGGTCGCAGGATTACAATTTCGACGGCGTCCAGATGGAGATCTACTGGGAATACGTGAACACCTTCATGATGTATCTCCCCCTGCTGTGCGAGCACTGCCTTAATCCGGCATGCGCGGCATCCTGCCCCTCCGGTGCGATCTACAAGCGCGAGGAGGATGGCATCGTCCTCATCGACCAGGAAAAGTGCCGCGGCTGGCGCATGTGCGTTTCCGGCTGTCCCTACAAGAAGGTCTACTACAACTGGTCGACCGGCAAGTCGGAGAAGTGCACGCTTTGCTATCCGCGCATTGCATCCGGCAATCCCACGGTCTGCTCTGAAACCTGTGTCGGGCGCATCCGTTATCTCGGCGTGATGCTCTATGACGCCGACAAGATCGAGGAGGCAGCTAACGCCGAAGCCACCACCGATCTGTACGACTCGCAGCTCGACGTCTTCCTCGATCCTTTCGATCCTGTGGTGATTGAGACCGCACGGGCAGACGGAATTCCGGAAGACTGGATCAAGGCTGCCCAGGACAGCCCAATCTGGAAGATGGCGATGGTCTGGAAGGTGGCGTTCCCGCTGCACCCAGAATACCGCACCCTTCCCATGGTTTGGTACATCCCGCCGCTTTCGCCAATCCAGAATGCTGCGCAAGCCGGTGCAATCGGCATGGAGGGCGCGATGCCGGATGTGCGCTCGCTGCGCATACCGGTGAAGTATCTGGCCAACATGCTCACCGCTGGGGATGAAGAACCGGTGGTCGAGGCACTGGAGCGTATGCTGGCCATGCGTTCTTACATGCGCTCGAAGACGGTTGAAGGCGTCACCGATGCGGGGATTGCAGCCCGTGTGGGGCTCAGTCCGCACGTGATCGAGGACATGTACAAGATCATGGCGCTTGCGGACTATGAGGACCGCTTCGTTATCCCAACCACTCACCGCGAACAGGTCGAAGAGGCCTACGAATTGCGTGGTGGATGCGGCTTCACCGACGGCAATGGCTGCTCAACCGGTATGTCGAAGGGGGCGCTGTTCGGATCGGCCAAACGGCCTGTCTCAGTTGCGGAGGCGATGAACTCATGATGGACCGTACCCTCAAAGCCCTGTCGCTGATCCTCAGCTATCCCACCCGCGAACTGCAGGATGCGATGCCGGAGATTGCCGCCGTTCTGTCCTCAGAGAGGCGGTTCACCTCGGCCTTGCGCAGGGATCTGCGCCCGCTGATGGAAAGCATCGCCGGCCGCGACATCTACGATGGCGAGGAAGAGTTCGTGATGCTGTTCGACCGCTCACGCACCCTGTCGCTCAATCTGTTCGAGCACGTCCACGGCGAAAGCCGCGACCGTGGTGGCGCGATGGTGTCTCTGATTGAGATGTACCGAGATGGCGGGTTTGAGCCAGCCACATCGGAGCTTCCCGATCATCTGCCGGTGCTTCTTGAGTTCCTCTCTTCGCGCCCCGAGGCCGAAGCGCGGGAGGTGCTGGCCGACGCAGCATACATCCTCGAAGCGCTGAAGGCGCGGCTTGAGCGGCGTGAAAGCCTCTATGCCGCGGTTTTCGCCGCACTCGGTCAGCTTTCTCAGACCAATGCTGACAAAGAGAAGGTCGCCGAGCTGCTCGATGAGCCTGACATCGATCCGAACGACTTGGAAGCACTCGATCAGGTCTGGGAGGAAAGCGAAGTCGTTTTCGGTCCCGACCCGAACGCCGGCTGCCCCCAGGTGCGCGAGATGCTCGCGCGCATGGATGAGCCCGTGAACCCAAGACCTTCACCCCCGCGGGCGCATCTGCCCGCCGCTGAATAAGGGAGACAGAACCATGATTGGCAATTTTGATATCGACTTTCTGATCTTCGGGATCTTGCCCTACGCGGCGCTGACCATCCTCGTGATTGGATCCATTGCCCGCTACGAGCGTGATCCCTTCACCTGGAAAAGTTCATCCAGCCAGCTGCTTCGGCGCAAACAGCTCATTCTGGGCTCGGTTCTCTTCCACGTTGGCATTCTGGTCGTGTTCTTCGGCCATCTCTTCGGTCTGTTCACGCCCATCTGGCTCTTGGACATGTTGGGCATTCCCTATGCGCTTAAGCAGTGGGCGGCCGTCCTGGTTGGCGGGTTCTTTGGTGTGATTGCGTTAATAGGCGCAACGCTGCTCCTGCATCGTCGCCTGACTGATCCGAGGATTCGGGCGACGTCCAGCATTGCCGATATCGGGATCATGGTCCTGATATGGCTGCAGCTTGTCATCGGGCTGGGCACGATTTTCCTGACCCTCCAGCACATGGATGGTGCTGAGATGATCCTGTTCATGACGTGGTCGCAGAGCATTGTGACTTGGAACATCAATGCCTGGCTGCACGTGGTTGATGTCCACTGGCTTTACAAAGCCCACATCTCCCTGGGGCTCGTCATTGTCGCGCTGTTCCCGTTCACACGGCTTGTGCTCATGATTTCCGGGTTCGTGGCGCCGTTCCGTTACCTATTGTGGCGCCCCGGCTATCAGATCGTTCGCTCCCGCCGGACGTCCGCTCTTCCGGAGAGGAATGGCGTTCTTTTGGGATCGGCCGCCACCGCGTCAGCTCGCGATCTCAATCGTTCCTCCGGTGCCGTCGGCACGCCGGCCGAGTGAAGGGTGAAAGAGCATGACCCAGAACGAACAGGTCAGCGTGAATGGCCAAACCATTGCTCACAAGGCCATCGCCGCGGAAACGCAAAACCATGTCGCACCGCGCAACGCCGCAAGCTCGGTCTGGTCAATGGCGACCAACGCGCTCGTCGTGCGGTCCTTGCTGCTGCAAGAGGCGACGCGACGTGGGTTGAAAGCCGACCCGGTCGAAGTTGCACCCGGCCGGTTTGAAACCGATGAGGAAGCGCGCATCCGCGCGCTCCTCGATGCTGCTGTCATCATCGATCCTGTCGATGAGCGTGACGTTCAACACGAGTGGGAAAAGGATCCTGAGAAATACCGCACACCGCCCTTGTGGGAGGTTTCACACATTCTGTGCGCCTGCGATCAGGCGAACCAGGACGCTCGTTTGGCGGCCTATCGGCGATGCAAGTCGCTTCTAAGTGACCTTCAGACCGAGCCAGGGCGTTTTAAGAAGCTGGCCGAACAGCACTCAGACTGCGGTTCAAAGAGCCAGGGCGGTTTGCTGGGTCAAATGCGGCCGGGCGACACGTTGCCGGAGTTCGAAGCAAGCCTGCGAACGCTCGGCGAAGGGGATATCGCACCCAAGCCCGTGCGGTCGCGCCATGGCTATCACATTGTTAGACTGGATGCCTTGGCATTGGGCAGGGTGCTGCCTTTGGAGGTTGTCCGCCCGAAGATCCGCATGGCCTTGGAAAAGGCGAAATGGACACAAGCGGCATCAGCCTTTGTCAATGATCTCGCGACGAAGGCCGACATTCGAGGTTTGCCAAAGAACCGACCTCTATCCCCCATTCTTGGCACGTCGAGGAGCGCATCATGACCACGATGCCGCTGCTTGCTCGCCGCGGCGACTGGATGCAGCCCGCCGACAAGCTTCTCATCGCCGACCCGTTGGCCTTTCTGGTCGAAGACCATCTAAGGCATCGCCAGATTTGCAGCTTCCTGATCGTCAATGCGCGCAGGCCGCAGCCGAACTTCGAAACAGTTGCGTTGGCGCTTGCCTTTTTGCGGCTTGAGTTTCTGCTTCATGATGCAGATGAACGGGCAAGTCTTTATCCGCTCATGCATGCCAGCTGCGAGCCCGACGATGAGATTGAACTTCTGATCCAACGGCTCATGGCTGACCATGACACCGCCCGTGAGATGGCCAAGACGGTCTGCGAGATCCTGGAAGGTACCTTGGAAGGACAGGAAGGCTAGGACGACGGGGAGTCCGCCCAACTGCTGGCCTTTGCCGACAAGGTGAAGCGCTACATCACCCTGGAAAATGCGATCATTCTGCCGCTCGCCCGGACCCGACTGACAACTGAAGACTTGGCGACCATTTCAAAGGCAATGCTGCTACGCCGAGGCGTGGTGATGTCATCTACTGAGCGGGTCCAGCCAAGGTCGAATGCGCTTGTGGAGGCCGATATCGAGCCCAATCGGCAACGCTCCTATGAAGGAAAAATGCGTTGAACAGGAAAACAGCTTTTCGCCAGGTTTCCACCCTCGTCTTCACTGTCGAAGACGTAAATGGGGGCGATCTGCCAGGGGTCCTGGCGGTTGGTCGCTGCAGGGCAGGTGTTGGGTCATGATAGGCTTTACCATGACGCCAGGCCGAGGTGACACGGACTTGCTCCTGGCCACATTGGCCGACGATCTGCAACGCCGAGGGCTATGCGTGTGTGGATGCGTGCAGATCAATGCAGAGCGCCTTGACGGCCTTCCCTGCGACATGCTCGTACGCGCCCTCCCAACCGGGATCGTCTACAAAATCTCTCAAGATCTCGGTGCGGGATCGCGCGGCTGCCGGCTGGATGCGAACGCACTGGAGTCCGCGGTCGGCGATGTCACAGCGGCCTTTGAACGTGGTGCGGACATGCTCATTCTCAATAAGTTCGGCAAGCACGAGGCGGAAGGCCGCGGCTTTCGCGACTTGATCGGTGAGGCCGTGTATCGAGGCGTACCCGTCCTGGTCGGGATCAACGATCTGAACCGCCCCGCATTCCTAGAGTTTGCGGGGGATCTCGCGGCACCAGTCCAACCGACCATTGAGGAGCTAAGAGGCTGGATGTTAGCGCGTACTACGACATGCGCTGGCGTTGAGGACATCGTCTAGCCGTTACGGAGGGCTTGCGGCGCCAACTGGTACTTTCGCTCTTCACCCTCGACCCGTGAGAAGACCAATCAAACAAATCCTGGGAGGTAGGTGCCGGCCAGGGCAGAAGCCCGCTCAATCTGGCTGTTTGATAGCTACCCAGGCAAAGACCGGGCGGCAAGAACGGTGGCGCGATGAACAAACGCCATTACAAACGTTGTCTCATTGCCGATGTTTGGCTTCGAGTCGACGATGAGCTTAGAAAGTCTGTCTAAGAAGCTGACTATGAGCGAGCGGGAACAGTGATCGACCGTTTCCGGTCCAAATCGCCTTTCTTCGTGTGCAATCGTCAACCAGCTAATTCATCATGGCTAAAAACAAACATTGGAATAGAGAAGCAAGAGCGTTTCGGTGCTTAGTTCGCTAGGAGGGTAATCCCAAGATCTCGCGCGCCTGTTGCCAGGATGCGACGGGGCGTTGATGGGCCTCGCAGATCTCTACTGTCCGTTTGACCAGCGCCGCATTGGATGGGGCGAGGGTGTTTCGATCTAGACGCACATTGTCCTCAAGCCCGGTTCGGGCATGCCCGCCTTCGGCTATGGACCATTTGTTGATCTCGATCTGATTGGGGCCGATGCCGGCGGCGCACCATTGCCCATCCGGCACCAGCCGTTTGACGGTCTCGACATAAAAATCAAAGACCCGGCGATCGGCTGGCATGGCCTGCTTCACCCCCATGACGAACTGGATGTAGGGGGTGTCGACGATCTTGCCCTCGCCCCACAGCCGGGCCGCTTCGAAGATATGCGACAGGTCGAAGGCTTCGATCTCCGGCTTGACCCCGTAGGCCTTCATCTCGCTTGCCAGCCACTCGATTAGGTCCGGGCTGTTTTGATAGACCTTGTTGTTGGGGAAGGTGTTGGAGCCAACCGACAGCGATGCCATGTCCGGCTTTAGAGGCAGCATGCCGCCGCGCTCCTTGCCGGCACCAGACCGCCCACCGGTAGAGAACTGGATGATCATGCCGGGGCAATGCTTCTCCAGCCCTCCCTTCAGGCGCGCGAACTTTTCTGGATCGGATGACGGTGTCTGATCCTCATTGCGCACATGGGCATGGACGATGGAGGCGCCAGCCTCAATGGCTTCCTGGGTCGACTCCACCTGCTCGGCCACGGTGATTGGCACCGCAGGGTTGTTGGCCTTAGTCGGCAAAGAACCAGAGATCGCTGCGCAAATAATGCAGGGCTTCCGGGTCGTCATGACCCGGCCTCGGTCTTCACGAAATCAAAGCTCGACTTCCAGACGGTGTCGCCTTCCTTGCCCTGTTCAACGGCGGCGATCAGGGATGCCTTCACCCCAAAAACAGCATCCGATGTCAGCCACTCATCGTCATCGACAAAGGTGTGCGTGATGATCTTCTCATAACCCGGTGCAGTCACCATAAAATGCATATGGGCTGGACGGTTGGGATGGCGGCCGAGTGCCGTCAGCATTTCGCCGACTGGCCCATCATGCGGGATGGGATAGGAGACCGGACGAATGCCGCGGAAGCTGTAATGGCCATCTGGTCCGGTCGTGAAAATGCCGCGATTGTTAAAACGCGGTTGAATATCCGGCTGCTGAACATCGTAGTAGCCGTTGGCGTTGTCCGACCACACATCGATGGTCGCGCCTTCGATGGGATTGCCGTTCTGATCGATGACCCGGCCACTGAAGAAGCAACTTTCCCCAACGCCATCGAGCGAAATGTTCTGCCCCATCGCATAGCGCGGTGCATCGGCCACGTGAAACGGGCCGAGCACGGTGTTTTCCGTCGCCCCTGATGGGCGGCGATGGTTGATGGCATCGACCAACATGGAAAAGCCGAGCGTATCGGACAGAAGGATGAATTCCTGTCGATTCTCATCGCACATATGGCCGGTGCGGGTCAGGAAATCGATGGCATAATCCCACTCGGTCTGCTTCAGATCGATGTCCTTGGCAAAGGCATGCAGATGCTTGACCAGCGAAGCCATCACCTCCGCAAGACGCGGATTGATGTCCTCGCCCATGCGCGCATTGACGGCGCCTTCAGATCCATCCTCTGTGAAGTAGTTGATTGAGTCCCGATCTATCATTCTACGACGTCCTTAGTTTGCGCGATGCAAGATCGCGCTCATCACCCGCATCAGTTCGCCCTTCGGATCACCGGCGAGGTCATCGCAGCGCCAGGCGACATGCTGATCGGGACGCACAAGCACGCATCCTGACTCGTTGACCTCGCGTGCCCGCGACCAATCGCCGTGATGGTCGATCAGTTCACGGCGCGGCCCGATCACGTGGGTGACGATCTCAACACCCAGGGCCTCACCAACGGCCTCGGCAGCAGCGGCCCAAGGTTCACCATTGATGCCGGTCAGGACGGTGAATCGACCTTGACCCACAAGGTCGAGCAAGGAGTGTTTGGCGCCAGAGTGATCGTAGACCCAGGCGTGCGGGATGCGAGCGCCTGGCCATGTCGTGGGTTGATAGTGCAGCTCGGCGTCGAGCTCGAAAGCCGGCTCCATCTGACCGTCAGTCACCACCGCCGAAGACTTGTAGCGTTGGTTCATTTCCACACCATGGGCGTCGAATTCATACTTCTTGAATGCGATGGCATCCCGGATCGCGGATCGCTGCTTTTCTGCATCGGCAGTGTCGTCACAGCGCTTGTCCATATTGGCCTGCATGACCTCCGGGTCGGTGGACTCTGTCAGGCCCAGTGACTCAAAAATCGGCCCAAACTCCCCAATCGACTGGTTGGCGCGTGTCACAATCTGTTTGGCAACCGGCGCCCGCTCTGTGGAGTAGCTGTCGAGCAGGCTTTCCCCGGCCTGGTCCTTCAAGACGGCGGCAAGTTTCCAGGCGAGGTTGAACGAATCCTGGATGGATGTGTTCGAGCCCAGAACATTGGATGGCGGGTGCCGGTGAGCTGCATCACCTATGATGAACACACGGCCGGACTGCATGTTGGTCGCGTACATGTTGTTGACCGCCCAGGTCGAAACCGAGGTGATTTCCGGCTCGACATTTTGATCACCCACCAGGTCGCGGACGACCTTGGTGGCGAACTCATCGGTGACTTCCGGCGCAGGCTCGTTGATGTCGTAACCCCAGACGATCAGCCACTCATTCCACGGCCGTACCATGCGCACGAGCCCCATACCGATGCCGCCGACGTCGGCGCCCGGTTGGACGACCCAGTAGAGGACAGAAGGGCGATGGGCGACATATTTGGAAAGGTCTGCCTTGAAGATGATGTTCATGGACCCGCCGACGCCCATCTCGCCTTCAAAGGGCAGGTTCTCTAGTTCGGCGACCATCGAGTTCCCACCATCGGCCCCCACCATGTATTTGGAGCGAATGGTAAACTCCTTGCCGGATAGGCGGTCTAGGCACGTTGTGGTGACGCCGTCAGCATCCTGTTCGTGATGCAGATATTCGGTGGAAAGGCGCGCCTGTGTCCCACGTGAGCACGCCGTCTTGAACAAGAGCGGCTCCATGAAGGTCTGCGGTAGATCGTTCATCATGGTCGGCGAAGCGAGCAGGTGTTCGGCCTTCGACATGGGGTGGTTGCCCCAGCTCTTCATACGGCCGATCTCTTCGCCCGCCAGGCTTTCGCAAAACACGTTCTCGCCCATCAGTTCCTGGTGCGCGGCGAACAGGTAGGCCTCGTCTTCGACCTCTTTGCCCAGGTCCCGCAGGACTTCCATTGTGCGCTGATTGGTGATGTGCGCGCGCGGCGTGTTGGCCAGCCAGCGATAGCGGTTCACCGCCATGTTGTTGATGCCATAGGTGGACAGCAGGGCCGCCATAGAAGAACCGGCTGGTCCGGTCCCGATGATCAAAACGTCTGTCGTGATGTCAGCCATGGGAATTCCTCAGGTTTCTTCTTGGTTGGGTTTGGAGTTTGAAAGCGCCCCGCCGGTCAGACGACGGCGGACTGGAAACAGCTCGATACCGGTGCGTGCTGAAATCAGGCCCCACAGGCCTTTGGGCGCGAACAGCATGATGATGATGCCGATGACACCGAGCAGCATCAGGTACCAGGTGCCATAGTCGGCCAGCAGCGTTTGCAGGACGAAGAAGACGATCACCCCGATGATCGGCCCTTCGATTGTGCCAATGCCGCCAACCACGACGATAAACAGAACGATCGCGGTCCAATCGTTCACCGAGAAGGCGGCATCCGGCGAAATGCGAGCCTTCTGCAGGTAAATCAGTGCGCCTGTGAGGCCGGTACCGAACGCCGCGACCAGAAAGACCGTCCACTTCATGCGCACGGCATCAACGCCCACTGATTTGGCCGCTTCAATGTTGTCGCGCACAGCAGCCAGCGCGAGACCTCGCTTGGTGCGCAGGAGCCAATAGATGCCGCCGATGGTTGCCACCGCCAGGATAACGGCAAGCCAATAGGCCAGGATGTCCCGCGCAGCAGCATTGCGGACGCCAAAGACCGTTTCGATGGTTTCCGTCATCCAGAGATCGCGGGTCGCATCGCGTGGGAGCGAGGTGCCTGTGCCGCCGCCGACAGCTTTCCACTGGGACGTCAGGAGCCGAACGACCTCGGCGATGACCCAAGTGCCAATGGCGAAGTAGGCGCCTTGCAGGCGAAAGGCGAAGAAGGCTGTCGGTATGGCCAGCAGGACAGCGACCACGCCGCCCAGAAGGATCGCTGGAACAGGGTCTAGGCCTGCCAGGATTACCACGCCAAACATGGCGTAGGCCCCGATGCCGACAAAGGCTTGCTGGCCGATGGAAACCAGCCCGCCATAGCCAGCAAGAAGGTTCCAGAACTGGGCGAGCACCAGCATGGTCAGGATGAAGAACATATCCTGTATCAGGCTGCGCGATGCGAAAGCCGGAAGCGCGACAAGAAAGAGGATCAAGATCAGCGCTGCAATGCCGACAATGCGGGATACCGGCGTTCCGGTGTGAACAGCGTATGGAATGGTGTGATCGGTCATCTTCGACCCCTAGTCGACAGCCCGCGGGAACAGCCCGCGCGGATGGATGAGAAGGACAACCAGGAAGGCGATGTGCCCGGCGAGGATCTGCCACTCGGGATTGATCGCGGCGCCAACGGTCTGGGCGACACCGATGATGATGCCGCCGAGCAGCGTGCCCCAAAGCGAACCCAAGCCGCCGATGATCACTGCCTCAAAGGCATAGATCAGGCGTGCCGGCCCGATATTCGGGTCGAAATTGGCCCGCATGCCGAGATAGAGCGCAGCAATCGTCACGATGATCAGAGCGATGCCGGTCGCCATGGCAAAAATGTTGGCTGGCTTGATGCCCATCAGGCTGGCAGTGGTCGCGTCATCGGATGTGGCGCGGAAGGCGCGGCCCAGCTCGGTGCGATAAAAGATCTGGTTGAGGGCCACGATGACCAGAACCGCTGAGCCGAAGGTGAGCAGCGGCAGGACACCGAGATTTATGCCGCCGACCTCAACCGAAGCGGTGGAGAGGGCGCCCGTGGGAAGCCGTTGGCTGTCTGCGGAAAACCCTTCAAGCAGTGCATTTTGCAGAACGACCGACAGGCCGAACGTCACCAGGAGCGGCGGCAGGATGTCGTCGCCCAAGACGCGGTTGAGCATGAACTTCTGCAAGCCAAAGCCCAGCGCGAACATGAAGGGGATCGCAATAGCCGCCGCGATAAACGGCGAAAGTCCCGTCATCGTGACCAAAAGCAGGATCAAATAGGCGCCCATCACAATGAGGTCGCCATGAGCCAAGTTGACGAGCCGCATGATGCCAAACACGAGAGAAAGGCCAGCTGCGAACAGAGCGTAGAGCCCGCCCAGCAAGACGCCTTGAATGATGGTATCGATCCAGATCATGCCGCTGCTCCGAAATAGGCATCATGGATGGCTTCGCGCGACAGACTGTCGGGTTTGCCGGACAGCGTGATCCGACCTTCCATCATGCAGTAGACCCGGTCGGCGACCTTCATGGCCTGGCCGATATCCTGTTCGACCACGATGATGGATGCGCCGGCTTCTTTGATCTTTGGGACGGCCTGGTAGATGTCGCGAATGACGACAGGCGCGAGGCCAAGAGAAAGCTCGTCGCACAACAGGATGCGCGGATTGCTCATCAGCGCGCGGCCAATGGCCACCATCTGTTGCTGGCCGCCCGAAAGCGCTGTGCCGGGGTTGTTGCGCCGCTCCTTCAGGATCGGGAACAGATCGTAGATGGTCGCAAGGTTCCAATGGCCGTCGGTCTTGCGGCCATAACTGCCGATCAGAAGGTTCTCTTCGACCGAGAGCGACGGGAAGAGCTTCCGGCCCTCCGGCACCATCGCCACGCCCTGGGCCATGATCGCATCGGCAGTTGCATCGCCAATAGGTGCGCCATCCAGCGTGACGCTTTCCTGGCCATTGATGAGGACGCCTGCAATCGACCGCATCAACGTCGTCTTTCCAGCGCCGTTGGCCCCGATGATCGCGACCGTTTCTCCATCTTCAAGCATCATGTCGACACCGAACAGGGCCTGGAAATCACCGTAGTGGGCGGTCAGGTTCTGGGTTGCGAGTAAAGCCATCAGACGTCGATCCCCAGCTAGATTTCTTTGACCTCTTTGGACTCCATGATGGTGTCCGGATCGCCGATGCCGATCACCTTGCCGAAGTCCAGGACAAGCAGCCGCTCCACCACCGATGTGAGGGCATGCAGCACATGCTCGATCCAGATGATCGTCACACCTTCGGCATGGATGGATTTGATGGTTTGCACCAAGTCGTGGCACTCGCCCTCGGTGAGGCCGCCTGCAATCTCATCGAGCAGGAGTAGGTTGGGATGGGTTGCCATGGCGCGCGCCAGCTCCTGGCGCTTGCGCTCCAGAAGCGACAGGGAGCCCGATGTCTGGTTGGCGCGATGGATGAGTTCGGTGCGCTCCAAAATCACAGCGCACTGGCGCATGACCTCAGCTTCTGAGCGTCGCCGCCCATGTGTGGCAGCAACCAGAAGGTTTTCGTAGACAGTAAGGTGCGTGAACGGTTGCGGGATTTGGAACGAACGCCCAACGCCTGAGATGCAGCGCTGCATGGCCGGAACACGGGTAACATCCTGATCGGCAAAGTGGATGCTGCCTTTGTCGGCTGGAAGGTTGCCGGTGATGAGGTTGAACAGCGTGGCCTTGCCCGCGCCATTCGGGCCGATGATGCCAAGCGCCTGCCCCTCAGGCACGTCGAAGGAAACGTCGTCCGTCACCTTCAAAGCACCAAAGCTTTTTGACACGTTCTTTAGGGCAAGCATGGTCATGACCGGTTCCCAAACGGTGCGGGGTGAAAGGCTTGGCGGGCCCCTGCGCCTCAGCACCTCGCGATGCGTTGTGGCTAGGAAATCTCTTCCATCGCGCCGCCGGTTGGGATCGATGGCTGATCGCTGTTGTCGACGATCACCAGATCGTAGCCTCCACCGTCGTTCAGGCGCCATTGACCCCCAACCAGTGGGGTTTTGGCGATGTTGCGAGCGGCAAAAGGTGGAAGGCCGGCGCCGTTGAAAGCAAGGGGGCCAACAACCGTATCAAGGCTGGCAGCGGCGATGGACTCCGCAACGGCGTCACCATCGCTGGCATCATCGACGCGGCCCATGGCATCAACGGCCAGTTCAAACAGCGCGTGCACAAAGCCGATGGGCTGGGTCCACTGGCGACCGGTTTCAGCGGTATAGGCTTCCGCAACCTGGCCGGCCGTTAGACCATTGAGAGACGATGCAAACGGATGGCTTGGTGACCACCAGACCTCAGAGGAGAGATTGTGACCGGTGTCGCCGAGCGCCTCGACAGCCTGAGGGAACAAAATCGCCTTGCCGATGGAGGCTGCTTTGGGCGTGAAGCCCTGCTGCTTGGCCTGGTTCCAGAAGGTCGTGAAGTCGGGCGGGATCGGTACGCCTGTGACGATCTCAACATCGTTCGATTTGAACGCGTTGATCTGAGCTGTGAAATCGTCGGTCAGGTTCTGATAGCGACCCGGATCGGTCAGCGTGTAGCCTTGATCGGCCAGGACGGGTGGGAAGCCGACAACCGGATCACCCCAGGCATTGCCATCGCCATCATTGGGATAGAGCGCGCCGACAGATTGGTTGGTCGAAAGCTGAGCCCACATGGCGGTGAAGACCGAGATGATGTCTTCCAGGCCCCAGAAGAAGTGGAACGCATAGTCGAAAGGCTGCCAGCTTGATGGGTCGCCGGGATTGCCCTGCTGTCCGATGAACCAAGGCTGCCAGGGTGCCACAGTCGAGATAACCGGCACGCCCTCAAGTTCCGCTGTGGTCGCCACTGGGTTCGTCGTCTCGGGCGTGGAGGCGACAAGAAGCAGGTCAACCTCGTCGTCAATGATGAGCTCCTGCGCAACTTCCGCTGCCCGGTTCGGGTTGGACTGACTGTCCTTCACGATCACTTCAAAGTTCTCAGCGACAGCCGCCTGCGCGAAGTTGGAAAGAATGAAGGAGTCCGCTTCGGCGAACGCTGCGAGCGGACCCGATTGCGGGCTGACATAGCCAAGCTTAATGCGAGCGCCCTGCGCGATGGCTGGCATGGGGAACGCGCTGACCGCAGCAGCGGCGGCGGTTCCTTTCAAAAGTGTGCGACGTGAGATCATGTCATCCTCCCAGATGATCGTTGGCTGTTCTTATGGTTTTGGTGTTTCCCCGGCCCAGGCAGCTTGAAGCAACGAGCGAATGGCATTGCGCTCAACGGGGCGTGGGATGGGATAGGGTTTGCTGACGGCGAGATCGGCGGCCTAATAGAGGTCAGCTTCTATCAGGACGAAGTCACGTAGCGCTGATGGAGCGCCGACTGACTGGGCAAAACTGTGCAACGCCGCGCCGGGTTCGGCGCCGCCGAACAGATCGCAAATAGGCTGCAAGGCCTCGCGGGCTGCAGCAGCGTTGTAAGCAATCGCGTGCGGCAAGACGACCGCGTGGGTTTCGGCGTGGGGAAGATCGAAGGACCCGCCCAGCGTATGGCAAAGCTTATGGTGAAGCGCCATGCCGACTTGCCCGAGCACGGTACCGCAAAGCCAGGCGCCATAGAGAGTCTCGCCCCGCGCTTCGACATCATCTGGGCGATTGATCACGTTCGGCAAAGCCCGCCCGAACGCAGCCATCCCTTCAATGGCGAGCATGGTCGAAACGGGGTTTTTGTTGACCGCGTAGAGCGCCTCAGCGGCATGCGCCATGGCGTTGAGCGCGCTGGTCACCGTCATCGGCACGGGCAGTGTGGTCACCAACTCAGCATCGTAGAGAATGACTTCGGGTTGGATTTTTGGGTCGGTGACAGTCGTTTTCACGCCATCTTCGGTCTGGCCCAAGATCGCCGTCGCTTCCGACCCAGCATAGGTCGTGGGGATCACGATCTGCGGCAGATCCGTCTGGTAGGCGATGGCCTTGCCGAGGCCCGTGGTTGAACCGCCACCCAGCGCCACCACACAATCCGCTTCCACCGTTTTGGCGTGCTCAATAGCATCGGCTGTCACATCGACGGGTGTGTGCATTGTGGCTTTGGTGTAGATTCCCGCCGCCTTGCCATTGAGCTTGGCGGCCATGTCCATCGCGCTGTCGGCCTGCGGCGGTGTGGACAGGACCAAGGCGCGCGAGCAGCCCAGACGATTGATCTCAGCCTCAATGTCAGCCCGCACACCGGCAGCGAACCGTACACGAACGGCGGCACTCTGCGTTTCAAAGGTGGACTGAAAGTGCGTCACGTTTCCTCCCGAATGCGCCCTTATGGGCGTCTTTTCCATGCTTGACCGGGACGCTAGCACGCAATTTTTGCGGTCTTGATCGAATTTGCGAGCGTTAATATAACTTAATGATATGAAATTTGATCCGCGACATCTGGAAATCCTTGCCGCCATTGTCGACCGGGGTGGGCTGACAGAAGGCGCCGATGCGCTCGGCAAGTCGCAGCCCAGTGTCTCCAGGACCATCGCACAGCTAGAAACGCGCGTTGGCAGCCCGCTTTTTGAAAAGAACAAACGACCGCTACAGCCGACGGAGTTGTGTCTGGCGCTCGCAGCTGAGGGTCGGAAGGTTTTGTCCGCTGGCCAAGCGGCGTCTGACACTGTGCGCCGATATCTCGATGGTCGTTCGGGCATTGTGCGCGTCGGTGGGACGCCGATTTTCATGGACGGAGTCATTTCCAGCATGATCGCCGACTTTCAAACGGCGCAGCCGGATGTGCGCATCGATCAATCGTACAACTATGCTCCCGAACTGATGGAGCGTCTCAAAGCCAGTACATTGGATTTGGCGATCTGTCCTATGAAGCCACAGGCTATTCCGGACGGGTTTACCTTCACACGTATCTTGCCGGGCAGAAATGTCATCGCGTGCGGCGCCGCCCATCCGGTGGCGAGCCTTAGCTCGGTGACCCTGTCTGACATTGCGCGCTATCCATGGATCGCACCGCCCACTGACAGCCCGCTCTATGAGGATTTGCGCAGTGTGCTCAGCAGCATTGGCATGCGCGATTTTAGGGTCAGCTTTTCCGGGGGTTCACTGACATCCATCGTGAACATTTTGGAGCGATCAGACGCGCTGACCGTGCTTCCCTACTCGGTGGTGTTCACCTTGCGACGGCAGAAATCGCTGGCGGCTCTGTCCATCAAGATAGGGCATCCGGAACGCGATCTTGGCATTCTCCATTCCACCGACGCGGCCTTAGGCCCCACGGTACGGCGATTCCGACAGTTCATTGTCCGTGAATTCGATAGCCTGGCAGGGACGATCATCCGTCACGAACAAAATGCGTTGTGGCGGCATTGAATTCCGTAAGTGCGGGCGTTTGCTTTTGACCTACGCCTCGAGAGAGGCGGCCGCTGAAACCAGGAATGCTAAGGAAGCTGTAGCCCACCCGTCACAAGGCGGGCCTCGTGAAAGCACCAACACAACATTGCTGATCAGCTTTGAGACTCAATAAACATACCCTAGCGCTGGAACAGCCAGCCCCTTGGATACTGCTTCGGCAAGAGCAAAAATCCGCGAATACGACCTTACCTTTCACAGTCTTAGTCGGTTTTTCTGACCCAGAGTCAGGAATGGTGGGCCCGGAGGGACTCGAACCCCCAACCAAGCGGTTATGAGCCGCCGGCTCTAACCAATTGAGCTACAGGCCCTGAAGCTCGATCAAACCGACCCTCTGCATAACG
>JBHJIX010000071.1:0-4704 GCA_050043025.1 Cohaesibacteraceae bacterium | reverse complement strand
TTTTCGATCTTTGCGTTGGTGGGTGCGTCTTCCGTCCTCAGTTTTCGCATCCGGTGACCTGAAGAACCATGTCGCTGTTCTCCCGATTGGTGCCATTGAACAGCATGGGCCCCACTTGCCGGTTGGAACGGACACACACATTGCCGAGGCAATGGTGGCAGCTGTTGCTGAGCGGTTGCCGGACGATGCGCCGGTGGTTTTTCTGCCTACTGTGCCGATCTCGAATTCTGTCGAGCATACTGACAGTCCAGGGACCTTGTCCCTTGGCCGGTCGCTGACGCTCGACGTGCTGTTGGAAATCGGTCGGTCGATCCATCGGGCCGGATTGCGGAAGATGGTCATCATCAACGCGCATGGGGGCAATGTCGGTGTGATGACCGACACCATTCATGCAGTGCGTCAGGAATTGGCCATGCTGTGCGTTGCCACCAACTGGATACGCTTGGGCCTGCCAGACGGCTTGATGGAGGAAAACGCTAGGAAGTTGGATGTGCATGGTGGCCAACTTGAGACGGCAATCATGCTGGCTGCCCATCCAGACCTTGTGGCGATGACCGAGGCGCAGCCGGTTAAGAGTCTTCAAGGCGAGCTTGGAGAGCGTTTTGAGCTTCTTCGCGCCTATGGCCCGGTTGGGTTTGGCTGGATGGGCAGCGATCTCAACGAGGCCGGTGTGGTTGGAGATGCCAGCGCGGCAAGCTGGCAAGACGGCACGGCCATCATCGCGCATCAGGCCGGCCAGATGATAAAGCTTTTGGATGAAGTCGTGCGGTTCGATCCGCCCTGGTTCACCCATCCCTAGCGCGAAGACGATTTAATCTCAGGCAGTGCCTAAGCCTTATGCACCCAAGGTGCATCTTCTAGGTGACAAGACTTAAATCGTTCGGTTAGATGGCTATACCGTCGGATACGATCGCGAAGATCGGGCGACGCAACAGGGAGATTATTTATGAAATCCACACTCATCCGCACTGGTGCGGTGCTTCTTGGCGCAACCATGCTGGCAGGTGTTGCCAATGCTGAGACCTTGCGCTGGGCACGAGTTGGTGACTCGTTGACGCTTGATCCTCATGCACAGAACGAGGGCCCCACCCATACGCTGGCACACCAGATTTACGAGCCACTGCTACAACGCGATATGGCCGGTCAGATCATTCCAGCATTGGCCACCGGTTGGGCCCCGCTTGATGATGACCCAACCATCTGGGAGTTCAGCCTGCGTGAGGGTGTGACCTTCCACGATGGCGCTGAGTTCAACGCTGACGATGTCGTGTTCTCGATCAACCGCGCGATGACCGAGACGTCCTCCATGAAGGAACTCCTGGCCTCCGTGGAAGAAGTCATGAAGGTTGACGACTTCACCGTGCATTTCCGCACAGAAGGCCCCAACCCTCTTTTCCCCAACAACCTGACCAATCTGTTCATGATGGATCAGAGTTGGGCGGAAGCCAACGGTACGGTCGACGTGCAGGACATAGCCAATGGCGAAACCAACTTCGCCACGCGTAATGCCGATGGCACGGGCGCCTTCCGGTTGGTGAGCCGCGAGCCTGAGGTTCGCACGGTCCTGGAAGCCAACCCTGACTATTGGGGCATTGGTGAGTTCCCGCTTGAGGTGACCGAAATCATCTACACGCCGATCCAGAACCAAGCGACGCGCGTTGCTGCCCTTCTGTCCGGTGAAGTTGATCTCATCCAGGACGTGCCGGTGCAGGATCTTGAGCGTGTGTCCGGTACCGATGGATTGCAGGTTGTGACCGCGCCGCAGAACCGGACCATCTTCCTTGGCATGCAGCAGGGCGAAGAGGACCTCGACACAGACAGCGTTGAAGGTGCCAACCCGTTCGCTGATGTTCGCGTGCGTCAGGCCATCAACATGGCCGTCAACCGCGACGCCATCCGTCAGGTCGTTATGCGCGGCCAGTCGCAGCCAACAGGCGTCATCATGCCGCCGTTCGTGAATGGTTGGACTGCAGCGCTTGATGCGGTTCCAGCGACCGACACCGCCCAAGCCCAGGAGCTTATGGCTGAAGCTGGTTATGGTGATGGTTTTGAGATCATCTTCAACTGCCCCAATGACCGCTACATCAATGATGAAGCGATCTGCCAGGCTGTTGTCGGCATGCTCGGCCAGATCGGCATCACCGCCAATCTGGAAGCGCAGACCCGCGCCAACCACTTCCCGCTCATCCAAAACCAGGAAACAGAATTCTATCTGTTGGGCTGGGGTGTTCCGACGTTCGACTCTGAGTACATCTTCAACTTCCTGGTCCACTCGACCACGGATGAATATGGCTCTTGGAACAACACCGGCTATGCCAACCCGGACGTTGATGCGATGATCGTGTCGCTGGCTTCGGAGACGGATATTGAAGCGCGCAATGCTTCCATTGCGGATATCTGGGCGCAGGTTCAAGAAGATGTGCTTTACATCCCGCTGCACCACCAGGTGCTGAATTGGGGTATGCGCGATAACATCGACTTCCCTGTGCAGCCGGAAGACCAGCCGCACTTCAAGTTCCTCACGTTCAATTGATGAGCGTTGAGAACGTTTGACTGACAATTGGGTGGGGCAAGCAACGTCATCGCTTGCCCCACCAGCATTGGCGCTTTTTATCGACCAAGTACGGTTGGCCGCACGCGGACCTAACCATCAACAGGCAGGCCGAGCTCTAGCGCTAAAGGCCGGTACTTGGAGGACCCCAAAATGAAATACTCAACCACACGCATGGCCGTAAGCGCTTTGGCGCTGACCATGGCACTCGGTGTCGCATCGCCCACGGCCGCCGAAACCTTTCGCTGGGCGACAACATCGGACCCAACGACGATGGACCCGCATGCCGCCAACAGCGCACCGGTCCTAGGCTTCCTGAACAATGTTTATGAGGGGTTGGTCCGTCGCAATCAGTCCATGGCGATTGAACCGGCCCTTGCAGAGCGCTGGGAAGCGCTGGGCGATGATGGTTGGCGCTTCCATTTGCGGCAGGGCGTGACGTTCCACAATGGCGCCGCCTTCGACGCCGATGACGTCCTGTTCTCCTATGAGCGCGCATCATCTGAGACGTCAGATACGCGATCCTGGTTTGCGCCGATCACTGATGTTCAAGTGGTTGACGACTACACCATCGATTTTCTGACCAACGCTCCAAACCCGATTTTTCCCGACTCAATTGCCAACTTCATGATCATGGATCGTGACTGGACGACTGAGAATGGCGCAGCCACGCCGGCCCCCGATGAGGAGCGTTACACAACCTTCAACGTCAACGGTACAGGCGCCTTCCAACTGGTGGAACGCCAGCCTGGCCTCCGCACCGTTCTTGAGCCGTTTGATGATTGGTGGGGCGATGCCGGGCACGGCCTTACGCAGGCGGTCTACACGCCCATCCAGTCTGATGCGACGATGCTGGCCGCGCTGATTGCCGGCGATGTCGACTTTATCAATCCGGTGCCCATCCAGAACGTTGAGCGTCTGCAATCGACCGATGGCATGGGCGTTATCGTTGGCGAAGAAGCCCGTGTGATGATGCTCGGTTTCAAGCACGATTCCGACACGCTGCTCCTGAACGGCGAGCCAAATCCGTTCACCGATCCGCGCGTTCGTCAGGCCGTCTACCAGGCGATCAATGTCGATGCGATCAACACCACGATCATGCGTGGTGCTGTTGAGCCGGTAGCTCAGCTCGTTACGCCAGACATGCGTGGTTATTCTTCGGCTAACGAGGCGCGCCTTGATTACGATCCCGATGCTGCCCGCGCCTTGCTGGCTGAAGCCGGGCTTGGCGACGGCTTCAGCTTTTCGCTGGTTTGCCCGAACGACCGCTACATCAATGATGCTGCCGTCTGTCAGGCCGTTGTGGGCATGTTGGCGCAGGTGGGCGTAACGGCCGATCTGACGACCATGCCAGTGGCGCAGTATTGGCCGGAGCTTCGCGCCGACAATTTCGACATGTACCTGCTGGGTTGGTCGCCGGGCACGTTCGACCATGAGCATCCAATCCGGTTCCTGGTCACCACGCCGAACGAAGAGCGCCGTGTGGGTTCCTGGAACTTTGGTGCTTTCTCCAACGACCGCGTGGATGAGCTTCTGCCTGCTGTTCAGTCGGAGGTCGATGAGGGTGCTCGCCAGGCGCAGCTTGATGAGATCACCGCCATCTATCAGGACGATGTGGCCTATGTGCCGCTCTACTCGCAGCCTATCCTTTGGGGCGTGCGTGACGGCGTTTCGGTGACACCGCGTTCTGACAATTTCTTCATTCTACGCTGGGTACGCGTGGACGGTTAAACAGTTCCGGTCGGGGTCCAATGGACCCCGACCGTTTTTTGAGGGGAGGCGCCCTTGCTGGAGACGGCAACTCATTTTGCGCTTTGCGTTCAGATCAAGGCCATGCGGCTTGGTGAGCGCGCGTTTGAGAACCAGTGGGGCACATCTCAGCCCATGCTGGATGAGGTGTCGTCAGTGCCAGGCGAAGGGGGCCGAGCACCATGACTGGATTTGTCATTCGACGCGTCTTTCAGTCCTTCATCGTTCTTATGATCGTTGGGCTGATTGCTTTTTTGATGTTCCGTTTCGTCGGCGATCCGATCGAAAGTCTGCTCGGTCAGGAACGCACGGTTGAGGACATTGCCAATCTGCGTGAACGCTTGGGGCTGAACGACCCCTTCTTGGTGCAGTACTTCAACTTCATGGTGGGCGCGCTTAGCGGC
>JBHJIX010000070.1:0-41200 GCA_050043025.1 Cohaesibacteraceae bacterium | reverse complement strand
GACTTCCGGCAACGCCGGAACTGGCGTTCATCTCCGGCCTCTTTGCCCTTGTCGGTGGTGTTGCTCTTGGCGTTTACACCGCGCTGCGACGCAAAGGTGCGATTGCTACCACTATCATGACAGCCTCGCTGATTGGTGTTTCGCTGCCGACCTTCTTGATCGGCATCACGCTCATCTGGGTGTTTGCCGTGGAGTTGCAGTGGTTGCCCTCCAACGGTCGTGGCGAAGTGGTGGACCTTGGCGGCTGGACGACAGGGTTTTTGACCCCATCGGGCCGTGCCTCACTCATCCTGCCGGCGATCACACTCGGGCTGTATCAGCTTACCCTCATCATGCGGCTTGTGCGTTCGGAGATGCTGGAAGTTCTGCGGACCGACTACATCAAGTTCGCCCGGGCACGCGGTTTGCCGGCGCGTGCCGTGAACTTCGGTCATGCCCTCAAAAACACGCTGATCCCGGTGATCACGATCACCGGCCTTCAGCTTGGTTCTATCGTTGCCTTTGCCATCATCACCGAGACGGTTTTTCAGTGGCCGGGCGTCGGGCTGATGTTCATCAACTCCATCAAGTTCGTCGATATCCCGGTGATGGCGACGTATCTGATGCTCATTGCGGTGTTTTTCGTGCTCGTAAACCTCATCGTCGACCTTTTGTATTTCGCCGTCGATCCGCGCCTGCGGGTCGAGCGGGCGCCAGGTAAGTAGGAGGTCGGTATGAGCGACGAAACGATTGGCAGCCCGCCACAATCCGCACCCCAGAGCAAGGCTGACGCGAGCCCGGATGCGGTTGAGACGATCAGCGCTGAGCCGACCACAATGCTCGGCCGATTCTTGGACTCCGATATCTGGCATTCCTTCATTCGGTCGCCGGTGACCATTCTGGCGGCGGCAACCGTGATCATTCTTGTCTTGGCGTCGATCTTCGCGCCGCTGCTTTCACCGCAAGACCCCTTCAATCCGGCAACGCTGAACCTGCTTGATGGCTTCACGCCGCCCATGGAAGCCAACCAATTCACTGGAAATACCTACTGGCTGGGAACCGACGATCAGGGTCGGGACATCTTCTCCACCATCCTGTACGGATCGCGGATTTCGCTTTTCGTTGGCGTTTCGGCGGTTTTGCTGGCCATGATCATCGGCATCGTGCTGGGCCTCATTGCCGGCTATCGCGGCGGCTGGGCCGATACGATCATCATGCGTATCGCTGATGTTCAGCTGACCTTCCCGTCGATCCTCATCGCGCTTTTGGTGTTTGGTATCGTGCGCGGGCTTGTGCCGCCAGACATGCGCAATGACGTCGCTGTCTGGGTGCTGATTGTCTCCATCGCGCTGTCAGATTGGGTGCAATACGCCCGCACGGTGCGCGGCGCGACGCTGGTGGAGCGCAACAAGGAATATGTGCAGGCGGCTCGGGTGATCGGCGTGCGTCCGTTTTCCATCATGATCAAGCATGTGCTGCCCAATGTGATGGGTCCGGTGCTTGTCATTGCCACCATTGGTCTGGCGCTTGCGATCATCGCTGAGGCAACACTGTCCTTCCTTGGTGTGGGCATGCCGAAAACCACCCCTTCACTCGGCACGCTGATCAACACCGGTCAGGACTTCCTGTTCTCCGGCGAGTGGTGGATCCTTCTGTTCCCGGCGCTCACGCTTTTGGCTTTGGCGCTCTCGGTGAACTTGCTCGGCGATTGGCTGAGCGACGCGCTTAATCCGAAACTTCGATAGGGCTGGACCGGATCGATGACACTTCTTGAAATCAACGGTCTCAGCGTTGCCTACCCCGGACGCAAAGGCGACTTTATTGCCGTCGACAAGGCCGATGTGACGATTGAGCCGGGGCAGATCGTTGGCATCGTGGGAGAGTCCGGCGCTGGCAAGTCGCCCATCGGTAACGCCATAATGGGTCTGCTGGAACCGCCTGGCGAGATCTCCACCGGTTCCATCACGCTCAAAGGTCAGCGCATCGATGCGCTTGATGCTGATGCGATGCGTGGCCTGCGCGGCCGCGACATTTCCATCATCATGCAGGATCCGCTGACGGCGTTGAACCCGCTCTACACGGTTGAGCAACAGCTGGTTGAGACCATTCAGTTCCATGCCTCCCTTTCGGAGAGCCAGGCGCGCCAGAAGGCTGTTGAATTGCTTGATGCCGTTGGCATTCCTGATCCCGGCGTGCGCATCAAACACTATCCACACCAGTTTTCTGGCGGCATGCGTCAGCGCGTTGTTATTGCTCTGGCGCTGTCCACCGAGCCCGGCTTGATCATCGCCGATGAGCCGACGACGGCGCTTGACGTTTCGATCCAGGCTCAGATCCTCGATCTCATCAAAGATCTTGTTCGCGAGCGCGGCGTTGGGGTGATGCTGATCACCCACGATATGGGCGTGATTGCCGAGACCACTGACCATGTGGTGGTGATGAAGGATGGCGTGATCGTTGAACAGGGGCCGACGCCCCAGGTTCTAGGTAAGCCGTCCCATCCTTATTCGCGCAACCTTATTGCCTCCGTTCCGCGTGCGGATGTGCGCGTGCACCGCTTCGCCAATCTTCAGTCCGACGGCCCGGCAGGCAGCGCCCTGCCAAAGATCGATGTTGCGACCCACTGGCTTGGCCAGGTTGGGCGACACAATGAAGATCAAACAGATGTGCCGGTGATCGAGGCGCGTGACCTGACGGTCAAATTCCAGACAGTGCGCTCTTTCCTGCCAAGCAGACGCCAGTACATGACGGCGGCCAACCAGGTGTCGTTTGCGATCAAGCCAGGCGAGGTTTTTGGAATTGTGGGCGAGTCCGGTTCTGGCAAGTCAACGGTGGCAAAAGTTATTGCCGGGCTGCTAGAGCCATCGGGCGGTAGTGTGCTTCTGGACGGGCGTGACCTGTCAGCCCCGCGCGATGAAGCCGATGCCCAAGCTCAGCGGCGTGCTATCCAGATGGTGTTTCAGGACCCATATTCCTCGCTCAATCCGCGCATGCGGGTTCGCGATATCGTGGCTGAGCCGATCGAGCTGCATAACTTGGCCTCATCACGCGAGGAGGCCGATAGCATCGTTGCCGATCTGCTCGGTCTGGTTGGCCTGCCCAAAGAAGCGGGCCTGCGCTACCCGCATGCCTTCTCCGGCGGTCAGCGCCAGCGCATCTCCATTGCGCGCGCACTCGCCACCCGGCCGCGGTTTCTTATCTGTGATGAGCCGACCTCGGCTCTGGACGTGTCGATCCAGGCACAGGTTCTAAATCTCCTCAAAGACCTGCAGGAGACGCTCGATCTTACCATGCTCTTCATCAGCCACGATCTGCCGGTGATGCGGCAGATGTGCGATCGCATCGGCGTGATGTATCAGGGCACGATGGTTGAGTGTGAGGACACCGAGACGCTGTTCCAGAACCCCCAGCATGAGCACACGCAAACCTTGATGCGGCTCATGCCAAAGCTCGACATGCTTTCGACTGAGGGTGTTGAGGCGGCGGCTTAAACGCCGGTTTTGGGCCGGGCGGTTAAGTCAACAGCCCGGCGCGCGACATCAGTTTTGGGATCGATTGCTTGAAGGGGAAGAAGCCCTTTGTCGCTCGTGGCCAGGCGGCATCATCCCAAGACCGTTTCACTTCGACTAGCGAAAGCCCGGCAGACGCCAACGGTGCGATCAGCTCTGTGCGGAAGGCTATCGTTGGTCCGACGGTTGCAAATGGCATAACCAGGATCGCGACACCTGCGTTTCGGCAGCTCTCAATGACAGCGTTGGCGTTGGGCTCCACATTCTCGGCCGCGACTTGCTGGCGCTCCGAGGCGTCGTCCATCGCAGCATCAGCGAAACGGCGGGCCACTTCGCCGCTGTTGAGCTGTTGTTCTTGCGGCAACGCACCCGGGTTAAGCACCACGGCAGGCGGTCTTTCTGCCATGCCCGACCACTGCTCCGGTGAAAGGTCGTCGCCGGTGATGAGCAGCGCGTAGGGTGCATGGGGCAGGGCGGCGTGCCCATCACGCGGAGGACGTGGCTGGAGAAGCTCGACGTCCTCGACCAGCGGCTCCGCAAAGGGTGCAAGGCCGTGTGGGCGGAAGCGCCCGTTGGTGTATTTCTCGATGTTGTCCGGCCTTGCCAGATAGGTCTTGCCGCGCGTTTGCAGGCCAGCGACCCAGCGCCAGGACAGGGTGTTCGAGGCCGGATCGGCATCAAGAAGATGCTGGTAGAAAAAATCTGCGCCCAGTTCCCAGGGCAAGCGCAGGGTGAAGATCCAAATGGATGCGAACCACATACGCGCATGGTTGTGGAGCCAGCCGGTGGATGTGAGCTCTTGCGCCCAGTCGTCGAACCCTTCAATGCCCGTTGACCCAGCCAGTGCCCGTTCATAGTCGCGCCGAAGGCCACCATTGGCATCGACGTCATCGAGCGCGTGGCGGCGGCCTTTGAGATAGTGTTCCCAAATGGAGGGAAGCATCTCCAGCCACCCTTTCCAATAGGTGCGCCAGAAGACCTCCTGAATGAATTTTTCAGCTGCTTCGGCATTGTGATGCTCCAAGGTTGCCGCGACCATTTCTCGCTCGGTCACCATCCGCCGTCGGACATAGGGCGACAGCATGGAAACTGCGTTGGGAGCGCCTGGGCCTGGATCGGTGTTGCGGCCGGCGGCGTAGGCGCGTCCGGCTTTAGGCGCAAAATCCTTCAGCCGTTCAAGTGCCGCTGCCCTGCTCGGCGGAAAGTCAGGTAGCATCGTTGCGCGGACGCGTTGCGCTTTGCCCAATGAAACGATGCAGCAGCGGGCGAATGGGCAGAAATGCCCGGTAGCCCAGCTCTGCCAGCCAAGAGATTGGCGGGATCGACAGCAGGCGGCCGAGCCAACGCAAGGATGGCAGCGTCTTCAAGAGTTCGGCAAAGGCCTGCGCGCCGGAGACGAGGCTTCCGTCCGGGCGGCGTATGTGGAAGCGCTTGAGCGCCTCATCCCTGTCGAGATCGCTTGATGCCAACTCGCTAACACTGACATCGTGCCAGTGGACAGCGGCTTGGCCCTTCCGGCGCTGATAGAAGGCAATCTCGCGCTGGCACAGCGGGCAGTTTCCGTCATAATAAACGGTGCAGGCTGGCGGATCGCTGGGCGAATCGGCGTGTTTGATGTCGTCAGTAGCCATGGTCCACAATATGGAAGCCAAATTGTCCGCGACGAGGGTTGGTAATGGCATTTGATGTCGCAGTGATTGGCGCCGGCATGGCTGGTCTGGCGGCGGCGCGTAGTTTCGCGGCGAACGGTCATAGTGTGCAGATATTCGATAAGGGTCGTGGCGTTGGCGGCCGTTTGTCAACGCGGCGGACCGAGTGGGGCGCGTTCGATCATGGTGCCCAGTACGCGACAGTTCGCGATCCGGCGTTTTCCTCGTTCATTGCCGAGCTCCAGCAACAGGGCGCCGTTCACATCTGGGATTCGGTGCGCTCTGGCGCGGTGATCGGCAAGCCTGGCATGTCGGCCCTGGTCAAGGCGGGACTGGATGGCCAGCATGGCATTGCCGTGAAAACCGGGTTTGAAGTTGCTCATATCGGCAGCATTGCCGAGGGGCTTGTGCTTTCGGATGCTGATGGCACTCATGAAGGCCCGGTTGACCGGGGCGTGGTGACAGCGCCAGCGCCGCAGGCGGCAGCGCTTTTGCGGGCGTTTGGGGAGCCGTTCCAGCGCCTCGATGACATCCAATATGCGCCCAGTTACACGCTCTTGGCCGCGTTCGATGCGGTCATTGAGGCCGATGATTTGCCGGAGCTTGCCAAGGATGGTGATCTTTCGATCGCGTGTCGGCAGGCTGCGCGAGGGCCTGGCCGGAAATCAGAGCATGATCTTTGGGTGGTCCAAGCGTCGGCGGCTGTTTCTAAGGAGAATTTGGAGCGCGAGCGCGAGGCCATGGTGCCGGTGCTTCTGAGGCTCTTTCAGGAGGCTATTGGGTCCACCGTACCGCAACCCATTTATGCTGCCGGGCACCGGTGGCGCTATGGGCTGGTTGAAACGCCGCTCGCCGAACCCTTTTTATTGAGTGCAGATGGCCGCATCGGCGTGGCCGGCGATGGTCTGCTTGGCCCGCGCATTGAGTTGGCGTTTCTTTCCGGCGTGCATTGCGCGCAAGCGATGATGGATCGCGGTTGATCGGCTTCGCGGTTCGCGAGTTTTGGAGGACACTGGATGGATACCTTGGCTCGTATGCGGTCCTTCGTTGATGTGGTGCGGGAAGGTGGATACTCGGCCGCCGCACGGGCGACCGGCCGGTCCAAGGCAATCCTGTCGAAGGATGTGCGCGAGCTGGAAGACTTTCTCGGCGTTCGCCTCTTAACGCGGACTACGCGGTCGGTGGTGCCGACCGAGGCCGGGGTGAGCTACTTCGACGAGGCCGTTGACCTCTTGGCCGGTATCGACGGCCTTCAGGAGCGTATGCGCGAAAAGAGCGATGTGCCGCGTGGACCGCTGCGTGTGTCGGCACCGCGTACCTATTCTGACGGCCTTATGGGGCACGCGATTATGGGCTTTGCCAATGCCTACCCGGAGGTGCAACTCGATCTAGCATTCGATGATCGGTTCGTTGATATGATCGCTGAGCGGTTCGACGTGGCGATCCGTATCTCCGAGCTTGCCGACTCCAGCCTGATCGCCAAGAAACTAGCGCCGTTTCGTGTTGTGGTTTGTGCCGCGCCGGAGGTTCTGGAGCGTTATGGTGTGCCGGAGAAACCAGAAGACCTGGCCAACATGCCCTGCATCGTCGACAGCAATCACCGGGTGAAACGGGCCTATACGTTTGACACCGATGACGGGCGCATTTCTGTGCGGGTCAAGGAACGCATTGCAATCAACACGCCCAGCGTCATCCGCATCGCCGCTCTCTCTGGCCTGGGGTTTTGCCAGGTCCCGCATCTTACCCTGCGAGAGGACATGGAGGCGGGCCGTCTTGTCCCGGTGCTGGAAGACTATGAGTTGAAGGGGGTTGGCATATACGCGGTGTATGCAGAACGTCGGCACATGACCTTGAAGCTTCGCGCCTTCATCGACTACCTCGCCGATCAGATTGCCAATCGATCAGAGTGTTGTTGAATGGCTGTGATCTCCGCCACACTCGCGCCTTGCTTTCGATCATAAGGCAGTCGCCATGCGAGGATTGATTCCAGCTTTGGTTATGGTTGTTGCCGGCGTTCACAGCGCTGCGGCCCATCCGCATGTTTGGGTGGATGCCGAGGCTGAGATCCTGTTCGACGACAGCGGAGCCATCACGGCCATTCGTCAGGCGTGGCGTTTCGATGAGGCGTTTTCGGCCTATGTGATGCTTGGCCTCGACGTGAATGAAGATGGTATCTACAGCCGCCAGGAGACCGCCGAACTGGCTGAAATCAACGTGACGTCGCTCGCCGATTTCCACTATTTCACCAGCATTGCCGGCGCGCAGACGACCGATCGTCTGGGCGATCTTTACTCGCTCCAGTTTGATGGTCCGCGGGACTATTACATCGACCATGACGGTGTGCAGGCGACGCTGCATTTCACCCTGCCGCTCGAACAGGCGCTTCCACCACGGGCGCATGATTTGGTCGTCGTTGACATTTTTGATCCGGAGTATTTTGTCGCGTTTTCGCTCGTGGAAGATGATCCGGTGACATTGGCAGGTGCACCACCGGCCTGTGGTTTGACCGTCGATGAACCGCCTGAGCTTGACGACAGCTATGCCAGCATTTTGTCGCTTATTCCTGCCGATGGTGTGGTGCCCGAGGAGTTGCTGCCGGTGACCACGGCGCTCGCGAACCGCGCGCGCATTGTGTGCAGCTAGAGTGCGCTTTCCCGCGATGGCAAAGAAATCGGTTCTCCTGCTGCTGATGTTGATCGGCGTTGGGTGCGGTACGGCGTTCGCCAATCCTTTTGGCTCGGTGGTGCCCAGCGAGCCCGTGCCCGAATTTGGCTTCGCGAATCTCATCGCTTGGACGGCCTCGGCGCAGGCCGTCTTTTACGACGGGCTGACGAGCGCTTTAAGGCAGGTTTCTTCGTCGCCGAGCGCTTTGGCTCTCTTGCTGGGCCTTTCCTTCGCCTACGGCGTCGTTCATGCCGCCGGCCCTGGTCACGGCAAGGTGGTGATCGGCTCCTATATGCTGGCCAGCGGTGAAACTGCGCGCCGCGGTGCGTTGCTGGCCATCGGAGCTGCTATGGTTCAGGCCACCATGGCGGTGGCCCTTGTCGGACTGCTGGCCGGGCTCTTCAACCTGTCTCGCTCGGCGCTTTCCTCCACAACCATCACGCTGGAACGGTTTAGCTACGGGTTGGTTATCGTGCTTGGGCTCTATCTTCTCTACCGGGCAGCGAGGCGCCTGGTCGGCAGATAGACCGTGGCTGAGGAAACCAAACTTCCCGTCCATGGTCATGATCATCACCATGACCATCACGGGCACCATCATGCCCATGAGCATGCACACGATCACTCCCGTGCTCATCATCACCACGATCATGATCATGGTGCGCATTGCGACCATGTTCACATTCCCGATGCGCAGAGCCTGAAGGCGTCGCGGGGTTTTGCTCAGACCGCCATGCTCATTTTGGGCGCTGGGGCACGGCCCTGCACGGGTGCGCTTTTGGTTTTGGTGCTCGCCCTTTCCCAGGGGCTTTTCTGGGCTGGCTCGGCGGCGGCCTATGCCATGGGCATCGGCACGGCTCTGACGGTCGGCATGCACGCCGTGCTTGCCGGAGCCTTGGCTCGGTTTATCGATCGCAGAACCCACAGTGAGACCGCCGATGCCTCGCGCGTTCTGCGATGGATGCCACACGTTTTGAGTTTTGGCGGCGGCGTGCTGATCGTTGGGTTCGGAGCGCTGCTGCTCGCCGCTTCTTTGGCCCGTTAGGTCCGTCCGCTTTCTTCACCGCGCGCCGCGCTGACAAAGGCATCGAAGAGCGCCGTCGATGGCGGATCGGCGTCGGTCGTCTGGCTGGCCCAATACTCCGGGTGCCATTGAACACCGAGAGCAAAGCTTCTGGCATCTGTCACGCTGATCGCCTCGATGGTGCCATCGTCCGCGGTTGCCTCGATGGTGAGACCGTCGCCCAGCCGGGCAATCGCCTGCTTGTGGACTGAATTCACCAAAAGCGTGTCGGCCTGAAGGATATTGGCGAGCTCTCCCCCCGGCTGCAGCTTCACTTCGTGGCGATTGGCAAAGCGCTCCTCGACAGGTGCGGTTGCCTCGGGACCCAGATGGTTGAACCGGTCATCTTCGGTGTGAATGTCAGTTGCCAGTGTTCCGCCCATTGCAACGTTCAATTCTTGATGACCGCGGCAGATTGCCAGCAATGCCTTGTTCTGATCGAGCGCACCGCGAATGAGCGGAAGCGTCGTTGAATCGCGGTCATGGTCGTACGGCTGATGGGCTATGGTCGGGTCTTCGCCATATACAGCCGGATGCACATTGGTGCGTGAGCCTGTCACCAGAACACCATCGGCGCGGGCGATGAGGCTGGCTATGTCCAACGCCTCACCACGCGCCGGTACGATGCCCGGCAGTCCACCGGCCTGCATGATAGCGCGCACATAGGTATCGATGGCGGCGTGCCAGCGGTAGGAATCCAACTCGCGAATGTCGGCAGAAACGAGAATGAGGGGGGGTAGTGGACTGCTCACGGGGGACCTTTCTTGCCAGTGAATCAAGCAGATAAGGAGTTTGCCTTATCTTTAATCATAGAGCCTTGAAATCATGAAAATATTTTTGGGCTTATCCATTCGTCTATGGGGTCGACTACGAGGGCTTGTGCTGGATGATGCTTTGGGCTTTAAGTGCCCCAGCCGCATAGGGCCTATGCAATTTACGCATGGCTGGGTTCTGTAACGGTTACAAGAACATCCGCTAGAAAGACGTTTGGGAGGACTTCTATATGGATCGTCGTTCATTCATCAAAAAGGCTGGCGTGGTCACGGCAGGTGCTGCCGCTTCGACAACGCTTGCAGCCCCGGCCATCGCCCAGGGCAATCGTACGCTCACCATGGTTACCTCGGTGCCGGACGGGTTCGCGATCTTTGATGATGCCGCTCAGCTTGCCGCTGACTACATCACCGCAATGTCAGATGGTCAGCTGACCATCAACAAAATGCCAGCCGGTAGCCTGGTTGGCGCTTTTGAGGTTTTTGACGCCGTGTCGTCAGGTCAGGCCGACCTTTATCACTCGGCTGAGTACTACTTCCTCAACCAGCATCCCGGCTTTGCCTTCTTCACCTCCGTGCCGTTCGGCATGACCGGTCAGGAAATCACCAGCTGGTACCATCACCGTGGCGGTAAAGAGTTGCACCACAACCTTGCCGGCCTGTTCAACCTCAAGCCGTTCCTTTGCGGCAACACGGCCATGCAGCCGGGTGGCTGGTTCAACACCGAAATCAGCTCAGCTGATGACCTTCAGGGCCTGCGTTTCCGCATGCCGGGTCAGGGTGGGCAGGTTCTCGGTCGCCTTGGCGCATCGGTTCAGAACATTCCTGGTGGTGAAATCTATCAGGCGCTTGCGTCTGGTCAGATCGATGGTGCTGAGTGGATCGGTCCGTTCGCGGATGAGCGTCTTGGCTTCCAGGAAGTCACGAACACCTACTACACAGCTGGCTTCCATGAGCCCGGTTCGGCGCTTGCCCTGTCCTTCAACCTTGAAGTTTGGGAAAGCCTGACGCCTGCTCAGCAGCAGATCGTGGAAGTGGCCTGTGAGGCCGTACATGCCAACAACCTGTCCATGTCTTTGGCAGAAAACGGTGCTGCTCTTGCCCGTCTTCAGGCTGCTGGCGTGCAGGCTCGCGAGTTCCCAGATGATGTTTGGGATGCGTTCGGTAGCGCTGCTGCCGAAGTTCGCGAAGAGAACATGGCTGACCCGCTCTACGCTGAAATCGCTGACAGCTACTTCGCCTCCCTGGCGGAATCGTCCAGCTGGTTTGAGCTTGGCGACGGCGAGTATATGCGCCAGCGCAACCGCGTTAACGCAGGCTAAGCCGACGATTGGATCGCGCCCCGTCCGGACCGTGTTCGGGCGGGGCTCTTCCTATCTGGGACATTGGTTGCGCCGCACCTTCTAGGAAGCGGCGTCACTTCTGGGGTGCATCCGCATGATCGATTTTCTTATCTGGCTTGTGCAAAGCATTGCCCTTGCGCCCTATCATCTGTTTCTCGCCATTGTGAATCCGCATCTTTGGCTGGACTGGGGCAACCCGGAAGCGCTGGTGCGGTTCATCTACTATGGCGGATCGATTGAGTTTCTTTTCGTCGTTCTGACGATCTTCATCTTCATCACCGCGCTTGGCATGTTCTGGAAGCGCTCCATCCTGTGGGGCGGCGTCCGCGGCCTTGAGTGGATGGCCAACACCGTTGGGCGCGCGGTCGCCTGGGTTGGCCTCCTCATGGTCCTGCAGCAGGTGATGATCGTCTTCCTGCAACGGATATTCCGGGTCGCTGAAATTCAGCTTGGCCCGCTTGGTTCGGCCTTTACGCGCGACCTGTCCTGGTGGTCAGAAGAGCTGAAGCTCTACAATGCGATGGTCGTGTGTCTGTGCGTCAGCTACACCTTCGTGCAGGGCGGGCATGTGCGCGTTGACCTCTTCTATTCCTCGGTCAAGCACCGCACCAAGCGCATCATCGATATGGTCGGCAGCCTGTTGTTCATGATGCCGGCGATCATCATCACCTATCTTTACGCCTGGTTCTTCATGTGGCGGCATTTGGTGGTGCCCAACCCGTCGGCAACTACGCCGCTTGACCGCATGCTGATGCAGTCCCGCATTTTGCGCTGGAACGTGGAGACCATTGGCTTCAGCCCCAACGGTTTTGACGCCTACTTCCTTTTCAAGGTCCTTTTGGTCGCCTTCTGTGTCCTCGTCTTCCTGCAGGCGGTGGCGTTTTTCTGGCGCTCTTATCTGGAGCTTGTCGAAGGGGAGGCGAGCGCCGGCAAGTACCATGACAAAGACGTCATGGGCGACGACGCAGAGGATCTTCAGCACGAAGTGCATACGGGATCGACGTGATGCGGCCCCTCACACGACCCTGTGCGTTCACGAGGTAGTTCGGACTTATGCTTTTTGGATTGGATGGGGTCGAAGTTGGCCTGATCATCGTCTTCTTGACGCTGTTTGCTGGCATCATGACGGGTTTCCCGGTCGCGTTTGCCATCGGCGGCGCCGGGGTTATCTCGTTTGCGATCATCGCGGTTTTGGATTCGGCTGGAATTCTGATCCACCAAGCGATTGATGTTTCGTCCGAAGAGTATCGGGCGCTGGTTGCGGAGGGTATTGCGCGCGATGCGATATCCGTCTTCCGATACCCAGAGTTACCGCGCATCGAAGAGCATTTGTTCCCCGGTGGTTGGGAACAGGCGATGGAGCGCAACATCTCCTTCATCGTCAACCGCATGAACGAGCGTGTGATTGCCGGTCAGTCCATCGACACGCTGCTTGCCGTTTTGATGTTCGTGATGATGGGCATCACGCTGGAACGCTCGAAGATCGCTGAAGATCTTTTGACGACCATGGCCCGCGTGTTCGGCCCGCTGCCTGGCGGTTTGGCTGTCTCCATCGTCACCGTGGGTGCTTTCCTGGCTGCTTCGACGGGCATTGTCGGCGCGACCGTCGTCACCATGGGTCTCCTCGCGTTGCCTACCATGTTGCGCAACAATTACTCGCCAGAGCTGGCGACAGGTGTGATTGCCGCCTCCGGCACGCTTGGGCAGATCATCCCGCCGTCGATCGTGATTGTTCTGTTGGGAACCCTGGTCGGGGATCTTTATGCAACGGGGCAGGAAACACGGGCGCAGTTTGCCGGTTGTACCGACGCGCTCACCAATCTGGGCGAACCGGCCGTGCTGGCGGTCGGAACGTTGTTCCAGGCTGCGCTGCTTCCAGGCATCTTCATCGCCTTCCTCTATGCCCTTTATGCCTTTGGCTTTGCGGTCCTTAATCCCAGTAAGGCGCCGGCCGTCCAATTAGGCGACGGTTCGTCTGAACCGGTTGGCCGCAACCATGCTCTGACATGGTACCTCGCTGCACCGGTCGGCCTGATCGCCGCTGTTGTTCTGGGCATGAATGTTGGCATGATCGGCTCGCAGAACATTGATGTGTCGATCTATTCAGATGTTACTGAGGGCGCCAGCCTGCGCACCAACGTGTCGCCAGAGTGCCAGGCCTCCATGATCGAGCTTCATGGCCAGGACGCTTGGGACGAAGCGGTGGCTGAAACTGCGGCGATTGCGGCAGCTGGCGGCCAAGAAGAGCTTCGTGAACTGACCGATGAAGAGTTTGCCGCTGCTGAGGCTGAAGCTGTTTCGGCTGCTTCGCCCGTTGGCCTTGGTGTCACTGCCCTGTTCACCATCCTCGCCCTGGTGCTAATTCTGGCGCGCGGGGTGTCGCCGTCCGCCAATCCAACTCCACTTTTGATCGGTGCGGGCGGGGTTGTTTTGGCGATCATCGTCGACGTTCTTCTTGTTGGACCGCTTACCGGCCCCGGTGCAACCTTTGCGATCCTCGCCATCCCTGTGTTGATCACGCTTTATGGCTGTCGCCATGCCATGGGCCGCCTTGCGCAGAACGAGTTGTTGCGCGTGGTGTTCCCGCCGCTCATTCTCATTGTGTCTGTGCTGGGCTCGATCCTCGGCGGCATCACCAACCCGTCGCCGGCTGCGGCGCTTGGCGCGGCGGGCGCCATCATGCTGGCGGCTTATCGCAAGCTCAAAGATGAGCAGTCGCCGTTCGGCAAGTACATCATTTGGGCCAGCTTCGCGTTGATCATCATGATCATCCTTGGCGTCTACTTTGATTTGCGGACCACCCGCGAAGTGGTGCCGATGGAAGACTGGGTCGCCTTCATATTCGCCCAGCTTGCCTATCACGGTGCCTTCCTTGGCTTGCTCTACAGCTGTTGGGTTCTGCTGCGCGGCAAGGTGCTCACGCCGGTGGTGCGCGAGACCGCCAAAGTCACCTCCATGGTGTTCACCATCCTGAGCGGCAGTCAGTTGCTAAACCTGGTGCTGATCGCGTTTGGTGGCGAACACCACATCCAGCAGTTCCTGCGATCCTTCGACAATGAGCTTGGTGTCTTCCTCATCGTCATGCTCATTCTGTTCATTCTTGGATTTGTGCTCGCCTTCCTGGAAATCATCTACATCGTGATCCCGATTGTCGGACCAGTGATCTATGGCGGTACGCTCGACCCGGCCTGGGTGACGATCATGATTGCGGTTAATCTCCAGACGTCGTTCCTCACACCGCCGTTTGGCTTTGCGCTCTTCTATTTACGCGGCGTGGCACCACCGACAGTGACAACGGGCCATATCTATCGAGGGGTGCTTCCGTTTGTGGGCATCCAGGTGATCGCCTTGGGGTTGTTGTGGCTCTTCCCAGGCATTGTCACCATCGTTCCGGACCTGTTGCCTTAGCACCCAAGCTTGTGTCCTCTAGACCTTCTGGAACCAAAAGGAGGTCTTTATGCGCGGACGCACAGCGCTCGTTACCGGTGCCAATCGCGGGATTGGTAAAGCGATTGCGGATGGTCTGGCCGCTGATGGTCTGAACGTGGTGCTGGTCGGCCGCGATGGCGATGCGCTGGCGGATGTTTTCCTGGAGTTGCACAGCAAGCACCCCAATGTGGAGATGCGGACACTGACGATGGATGTCAGCGCCCCAGCTTCCATTCGTCAGCAGCTCAGGAAGCTCCCCAGTGACGATGTGACCGTGGATGTGCTGGTTAACAATGCTGGCATCCTGCCCGATGGCGACATGCTGACCATGCCTTGGGACGACATTGAGCACTCGACCCGTATCAACGCTCTTGGACCCTTGCTGCTCATCCGTGAACTGGTTCCCGGCATGGCCGCGCGTGGCTATGGCCGGATCGTCAACGTGTCCTCGGGTTGGGGGTCGCTGAATGGCCTTGGGCCTGGCGCATACGGCATCACCAAAGCGTTTCTCAACGCAAGCACGAGCAAGGCGGCGCGAGAGGTTCCTCGGTCGAGCTAGGTCAACGCCATGTGCCCGGGTTGGGTGCGCACGCGGATGGGCGGGTCAGGCGCGGATCGCTCGCCCGAGCAAGGGGCGGATACGGCGATCTTTCTGTCGACGCTGCCGGACAATGGTCCCACCGGTCAGATCTTTCGCGACCGACAGCAAATCCCCTGGGATGAGTGAGCCGACCCCAGGTAATCCGGCCTCTTGGGCACAAATCCATCTCTTGGTAAGGCTTTCGACCGACACTGTCGCTTTAGAGTTTGCGGCTTGATGGCGACGCATGTTGGTCATCACTCGCCGCATGTTGCGTAAGCGTAGTGGTGGAGGCCCACCCGATGAGTGATGCGATTAAGGCGTCGCCGGAGGCAATCAGCCGATTTGGCGAAGCGCTGAAGTTGGCCGGCTTTCCAACCAGTGGGCTTGTTCTCAACGCCTTTGGGCCCGCCTATGCCGATCTCGACGCGCTAGCCAATGCTGCCATCGAAGCCCATGGATGTACGCCGATTGGTCCGCAGGCTCTGCTAGAAAGCGAAGATCGGGTCGCGACCCATTTCGTCGGGCCGCCTGATCGTTTGTTGGCCCTGTTGGAAGCAGGCTATGGCGCGGTGCTCGAAACCGCTCTCTTGGCTGGTGGCCCGGTTTTCCCAATCGTTCGCCAGGCTGCCGTGACCCATGCCGTTATGCTGAGCGATGTTATGAGCGATCTGGCATTTGGTCCCTATGCGGTGCGCAAGGACGGCCAGGGGTCGTTTGTCCTTTTGGATGGCGTCGACATGCAGGTGATGCGTCCGACCGGTGATACGGCGCTCGCCGACGGGATGGTTGGTGAAGTCGTTTTGGAAACCACCGATGGTGGCCAAATGCGCACTGGCGTTCTGAGCGCGATAGATCAGGCGCCGCACACGGGGCAGGGTAGAAAACTTGTCGGCTGGATGGGTTTGGTCACCGAAACACTTAGGCTGGATGAGGACCACTCGGTCTCGAAGGGTGATGTTGAGGCGATTATCGCGACCCATGAGGCTGTGCTGGATGCACGCCTCATCGCTTGTGAGCAGCAAGCTACCGGTGAGGAGATCTCATCGGCGCCAATCCTTCAGGTGGAAACCGAAGCCGGCGACTGGATAGACGGTGATCTGAAGCGCGCCTTTGAGAAGCGCACCGGTGTTGAGCCGCGCATCGAGCGTCTGCTTCCTGGACAGTTGCCCAACACTGGGCGCGTTTTGGTTCGCGCTGCGGCCTGAAGAAAAGGCCGGGATTGCTCCCGGCCCTCTGATTGTTTTCTCTTAAAGAGATCTAGCGCGTCAGCGTGATGCGACCATCAAGCGCCGGAGCGAACTCACCCAAGCTGCGCACATGGACCATCACGTCATTGGCCATCAGCTTGGCATCTTCCTCGCGGACGAGACGCGGTGCTTCGGCAAAGACCGAGTAGCCATCACCGCCGCGACCCATAAAGTCGTTGGTTGCAACCGAATAGGTCGTTGTCGGGCTAAGCGCTGCATCGCCAATCATGACCGAGGTCACGCGGTCGCCAGCTTCGCGGGTGAGATCGGCTTCAATCATCATGCCGGAGACCTGCGGGAAGCGACCGGAGCCATCTTCCACGCGGGAGAAGCCGTTTTCGAGCGCCGCCAGAACCTCAGCGCCGGTCAGCTGGATCATGATGTTGACGTTTCCGAACGGCAATTCAGTCAGGATGTCACGGCGGGTGATTTCGCTGCCCGGCTCATACACCTTGTCGGCGCGGATGCCGCCACCATTGGTGATGGCAATGTCGGCACCCACAGCGGCGCGCATGCCGTCTGCCACCAGGTTGCCCATGGTTGCCTCGCCGGAGCGCACCGAAGCGCGGCGCGAGTCAAGTTCGGCGGTGATGGTGCCGATGGTCACGTTCAACTCCTCATCGAGGATCGCGTTGAACTCATCGACGCGGGCCTGCACTTCCGCATCCTGCCCCAAACCCAGTGTTGCGATGGGGCGGAAGCCAAGTTCCCAACCAACGCGGCGGCGGTCGCCTTCGCGGATGGTGGCGGTGATGTCGACAGCGGTCACATAGTCGGCCTGCTCGCGTGATTCCACCAGGGCCGAGCGGCCGTCGTACTCGATGCGCAGATCGTGATCATCGCCCGACAGGATGAGGTCGAACTCGCCGGTTTCCTGCATCTCGCGGTCGATGCCGATATGGTTGTGTGTGATGGCGACAATCATGTCGGCGCCAGCATCGCGCAGGGCTTCTGCCTGGGCCAGGCCGGTTTCCATGGCGCCGGCGATCTGCAGGCTTTCAGGCGAGGATTTCACCACGGCGTCTTCGGCGGTCAGACCGATAATACCAACCATGAAGCCGTCCACATCCATCATCATGGTGTCGGCAAAGCCGTCGAGCACTGAGCCGTCTTCGTTGCGCAGATTGGCGGCGAGAAGCGGTGCGTCCAACTCGCCCATGCGCGCACGAAACACGTCTTCACCGAAGTCGTACTCATGGTTGCCTGGAACGAAGATGTCCGGCGAGACCATGTTGAACAGCTCAATGATGTGCTCGCCCTGATCGAAGCTCGACAGAAGGGACGGCGATATGACATCGCCGGCAACCGCGAACACCAGGTTTTCATTGGCGGCGCGCTCGGCGGCGACGACTGTGGCCATACGGCCAAAACCGCCCTGGTCGGAGAAGTTGTCCACCGTGTCGACGTCGTTGACCAAAAGGAATGTCAGATTGACGGTTGTTTCCTGCGCGAAGGCCGGTGCGGTCAGCACTGTTGTTAGCGCCGCTGCGGCAAGCAGGCGTGATGGTGTGTGGAACATGGAAGGCACTCCCTTTTAGTGATGTTGTCTTGTCGATTGGCTTGCCATGGGGGCATCGCGGCTCTGTGACGGCACCATGACAGAAATATAACAGCAGGCAAGCAAGTCGGTGCTGAGCTTTTGGGCATGCCTTCCTGGTGCGCTGTGACTGCGTCAATCTGCGCGGGTGGTGGGTTGATCTGACCCATCCAATTGGATTGCAGCTTCGTATAATATATTAGTGATATGCCGGGCGATCGGGCGTCGGCGACCTTTATAAGACTTTTAGGCCGTCGGGAGCAGCCAAGCCGTGAACAAGCACGACCCTTTTTCCTTTGAAGACGCAACGCCGCTGAAGACAGGTCAGGTGCCTGAGGACGCTGCAGAGATCAACCGTTCGCTTGAGACGGCGTCTTTGCCAAAGGACCATCCGGCTGTGTCGTTCGGCAAAGTTGGCGTGCTGATCGTCAATCTGGGTACGCCAGAAGGCACGAGCTTCTGGCCGATGCGCCGTTATCTGGAAGAGTTTCTGACCGACAGCCGCGTGATCGAGTGGCCCAAGGCGCTGTGGTATCCGATCCTTTACGGCATCGTGCTCAACACCCGTCCGGGCCGCAAGGGCAAAGACTACGCGACAATCTGGAACGATGAGCTCGATGAGAGCTTTCTGCGGACCTATACGCGATCGCAATCTGACAAGCTGGCCGAGCGTCTGTCTGACTTCGACAATCTCATTGTCGATTGGGGCATGCGCTACGGCAATCCATCCATCGGCTCACGTTTGGACGCGCTGAAGGAGCAGGGTTGCGACCGCATCGTGCTCTTCCCGCTCTACCCGCATTATGCCGCGGCGACGACAGCTACGGTGAATGACAAAGCGTTTGCACATCTGATGAAGCAGCGCTGGCAGCCTGCGCTGCGCACGGGGCTGGCCTATCATGATGGGCCGGTCTATATCGATGCGCTGGCCTGTTCGATCGAAGAGCATCTGGCGGGGCTCGATTTCGAGCCGGATGTCATTCTGGCCTCCTATCACGGCATCCCGGAGAGCTATTTCAAAAAGGGTGATCCCTATCACTGCCAGTGCCACAAGACGACGCGCCTCGTTTTGGAGCGCCTTGGCTGGGAGAAGGGTAAGATCATCACCACATTCCAGTCCCGCTTCGGACCGGAAGAGTGGTTGCAGCCTTACACCGATAAGACAGTGGAAAAGCTTGCCAGCGACGGTGTGAAAAACATCGCCGTCTTCAATCCAGGCTTTGTCTCAGATTGCCTGGAAACGCTGGAAGAGATTGCCATGGAAGCCCATGAGATCTTTGAAGAGCATGGCGGCGAGAACTTCAGCTACATCCCGTGCCTTAATGATAGCGACAATGGTATGCGGGTTCTTGAAGCCGTGGTGCGCCGCGAGCTCCAGGGCTGGGTGCGATAAGGCAAACCTGCCCCGTTTTCCTTCACTTCAGGCGGCTTACTGCTGCGTCATCAAATGACCGCCGACCCAAGGTAGGATGATCGTCTCCAGACGCTCAGGCACCTGTTGCCGATGATCGCCGTCGTACACCTCCAGTCGATGTGCGATTCGTTCCTCGCCAAGCCGCTGCGATAGTGAAAGCGTGCCGGTCGGGATGTGCAGAAACTGCTCCCCAAGCCCTACATCCAATCCCAACCCTCGCAGGCTTCGAAGGTTCTCGCGTGCTTGACGAACCTGGCGGATCGGGAACGCATCAAGGAACCGGTCATAGGCCGCATCAACCAGCACCACTTCTCCCCTCACCACGTCGAACGGGAAATCGCCGTAGATCGGGGCGGCGTCCACACCCGGGCTGAAGGCTGTGATGAGCCCTAGAAAGGCAATTGGGAAGAAGTCATTGGTGTCGAAAAGCTGCTGCACATCGTCGGTCGACGAAACGGCGGCCGCGCGCTTCCAGGCGTCGTTGCCGAAGCGCAGATCATCAAGCGCGGCGAGGCAACAAGGGCTCATTGACCAGACGGTTGAGAACAGGCCGGGTCTTGTCATGGCAAGGTTCAATGCGCCGTAGCCGCCCATTGAATGACCGATCACCGCGCGGTTGCCTTCGTCGTTCAGGGTTCGAAAGTTGGCGTCGACAAAGTCCAGCACGTCATCAGCGATGTAGTCGGCCCAATCGCCGCTCACCGGTGAATTGCGATAGAATCCGCCGCCATTCTGGTTGCCTCCATTGGGCATGACGGCGATGAGTTCGGGTATTGCGTCCGCGGCCTCAAGACGGTCAAGCATGGCTGGAACGTCATAGTTCTCCAACCAAACGCCGTAGTCATCGAAGATGCCATGGAGCAGGACCAACACCGGGAAATGGCGGTCAGTCTCTTCGTCATAGCTCGGTGGAAGATAAATGGCCGCGTCCTGCACATCTGGCGTTCCGAGCAGGTTTCCGGTCAGGGATGGTGCAGGAACCTGAACCTCAATCACCTGGCCACTTAACCGGGCGAACGCGTTCGCTGGTAAAAAAGTGGCGGCTATCAGCAGCAGTGAGCATGCAAACCGCAGTGTTGGCATTTGGCTCGCCCCCCGGTTTTTGTCGACGAGACATGGGAACCCATTGGCGTAACCACAAGCTCAGGCTGTTGTTTCGCTTTCCGGTAAGAGCGCCCCTTGCACCAAATGATGTCGTCCAGCCAACAGACGCTGACGTTCATCATTGCGTCCAAGCATCATCAAGCGCATTTAGAGGCGGGGTACGTGCACAGTTTTACAAGGTAGAGATCCATGAACTCCTTCTTCGGCCTTCCGATTGGTGGCTTTGACATTGTGATCATCGTGCTGCTGGCGCTTGTGATTGCCTTGATCTTCATGGGCATCAAGCAGGTGCCGCAGGGGTTCAACTTCACCGTTGAACGTTTTGGCCGTTACACCTCAACCCTGCGGCCAGGACTCAACCTGATCGTTCCGTTCTTCGATCAGATCGGCGCGCGGCTCAACATGATGGAGCAGGTGCTGGACGTTCCAAGCCAAGAAGTGATTACCAAGGACAACGCCACCGTTACCGTCAACGGGGTTACCTTTTTTCAGATCATGGATGCACCCCGCGCTGCCTATGAGGTGGCTGGGCTTCAAAATGCGATCATCAACCTGACGCTGACCAACATCCGCACCGTGATGGGTTCTATGATGCTCGATGAGCTGCTGTCCAACCGTGATGAGATCAATGCGCGGCTGTTGCGGGTTGTGGATGCCGCCGTCGATCCGTGGGGTGTGAAGATCACCCGTATTGAGATCAAGGATATCGATCCGCCGCGCGATCTTGTCGATGCCATGGCCCGCCAGATGAAGGCGGAGCGTGACAAGCGTGCCGCCGTTCTGGAAGCTGAAGGCTTGCGACAGGCGGAGGTGCTGCGCGCCGATGGTGACAAGCAGGCCCAGATTCTGGAGGCTGAGGGCCGGCGTGAGGCCGCCTTCCGCGATGCTGAGGCGCGTGAACGCTTGGCAGAAGCTGATGCAAAGGCGACCGAGGTGTTGTCGACGGCTATTGAATCAGGTTCCGCTCAGGCGGTGAACTACTTCGTGGCCGAAAAATACGTCAAAGTGCTGGGCGAAATCGCAGCCTCGCCCAACCAGAAGACGCTGATGATCCCACTTGAGGCGGCTTCGGTTATCGGATCAGTCGCTGGTATCGGCGAGATTGCCAAGGCAGCCTTGGGCGACACCAAAACGGAGAACAGGTCATGATCACGCAGGCCCTGACGCAGTTGGGCAATTGGGCCTGGCCTGCTCTGGGCCTTGTGCTTTTGGCGCTGGAGTTGGTGGCCCCTGGCACCTTCTTCATGTGGCTTGGCCTTGCCGCTCTTGCGGTTGGGGCTATCGCCTTCTTCGTTGATCTTGGCTGGCAGATTGAGCTTGTTCTGTTCGGCGTCCTGGCTCTTGTTTTTGTGATCCTTGGCCGCCGCTACTTTGCGCGGCGCGGTGACAACAACACGGACACGCCTGGCCTGAATGCCCGGGCGACATCTTTTGTCGGGCGGGAGCTCACTTTGCACGAACCGCTTGTGGACGGCACTGGCCGGGTGAAGATCGGCGATACGCTGTGGCGTGTTGAAGGCCCTGATATGCCTGCAGGGACCAGGGCACGGGTGACATCGGCCAGGGGTGGCACCTTGCAGGTGGAACGGCTGGAGGCGTGAACGCCGCCGTCCTTAAAGCTGGTGATCGTGCGGGATCGGCGGCTCTTCGCGCATCAACAAGATGGTGATGCGGCGGTTAGCCGGTAGCTCTGGGTCGTTGGCGAACAGCGGTTCGGTATCAGCATTGCCGACGACAGCGGCAAACCGTTCTAGCGGCACGCCTGATTCCTGCAAATCGCGGCGCGTTGCGTTCGCTCGGTCGGCGGACAGTTCCCAATCGGTATAGGCCGGGTTGAGCGGTGGCGCGCTCGAAGCTGATGTGTGGCCTGTGATGCGCACGCGGTAAGGGAACTGGCGCAGGACCGGGCCCATCTGTTGAAGCAGAAGGCGGGTTGTCTCGAACGGGTAGCGCGACCCTTCAGGGAACATGGACCGGCCATCCTGATCGACCAGCGAGACGTGTAGCCCATCCTGAGCTTCTTCCATCACAATGTGCTGGGAAAGCTCGGTGATCTCCGGCAGGCGCTGCCAAGCTTGGCGCAATGACGCGGCGGCAGTGGCGAAGCGGCGCGGCACCTCGGTTTCTGCCTGCTCAATCGTGTGGGTGTTGGCCTCCGGTCCCTGCAAGGGGCGCATATCGTGCCGTTCGGTCGCAAACTCGGAGTCTTCCGGTGTTTCCACGATGCCGACGCGGCGGACAAAATCGCGCATGGGCGCGCCTTCAAGCTCGATCATGCCGGCACGGCGTACCGAATCCTGGCTGCCGAAAGCATCGCGCATCGAGCCAGCGACGACCTGTAGTTTCTGCTGGTCTTGGATCGAGAAGGAGATGATGAGGACGAAAAAGCACACCAGAATGGACATGAGGTCAGCGAATGTGACCAGCCACTCTGGGACGCCCCCGCCTGATGCCTTTTTGCGCGCCATATCAGCGACCGTTCCCTAGGCCGCCTCGGCCAATTCTGCCCGCGCCTTTTCCGGCAGATAGGCAAGCAACATTTCACGGATGAGGGTCGGGCTCTTGTTCTCGCGAACCTGGGCGGTGCCATCGATGACCGGCGACTGATTGATTTCTTCCTCGCCCAGTTTGGCTTCCAGCTTGTCGGCGATCGGCAGGCACAGAAGGTTGGCAAGGATGGCACCGTACATGGTCGTCAAAAGCGCGATGGCCATGGCTGGACCAATGGTCGATGGATCGTCCATGTTGGCCAGACGCTGCACCAGACCAACCAGCGTCCCGAACATGCCGAAGGCTGGAGCGGAATCACCAAGTGCTTTGAAGACGCGCTGACCCTCGGTCAGGCGCTCAATGGACAGGTCGCGCTCACGCTCCAGACTGTCGCGGATGAACTGCGGCTCATAGCCATCGGTCACATACTGCGTGCCCTTTTGCAGAAGCGGGTGGGAAACCTCGACATTCTCAAGGCCGAGCGGGCCGCTCTTGCGGACCACGTCGCCAAGATTGGCGATTTCCTCAACGAGCTCCGTTGGGCTGATTTTTTTGTGGGTGAAGGCCGTCTTGCCGCCGAGCGCCAGAGCCTGCCCGATGCCGGACAGCGGAAAGCGGATCAAGGTGGCGGCAAAGCCGCCGCCAATCACGATAAGAACGGATGGCAGGTCAATGAACTGGCCGATACTGCCGCCAAGCAGCATGGCGGTTACCACCACGCCCGTGCCGGCGACGATGCCGATGATTGTTGCAAGATCCATAAACTGTCCCGCCGACGTCTTGTTGTCCGACCGTTTCTGGTCCGTTGACGCACACGCTACCGCCCGGATGGGAAACAAGAGCTAAATGGGAAACGGCCAAATTCGGCCCTGCGGGCAGAACTTCATTTAGGGTTAGCGGATGGTAAACGGCGCTGAAACACGTCGTTAACCCTGCGCGTTTAAGCTTGGTTAATCCTTGCCACACGCCAGGTCTGGCGGATGAATCGGCGGCGACGGCCCCGGTTTGCTGCCCGCTGGCTGCCCATGGTGTTGCAGCCGTAACCGATGATGTCGCGTAGCTTCTCCCTCTTGTACCTTTGCCGTGTCGGCGCCGTGGTTGTCGGGGCCTTTTTTGTGCTGCTTGGCGCATTTGATGCGATGGCGCAGGATCAGTCTTTGGATTTGCGTTCGTCTTTGGATGGCAATCAGCCGCCGCCCAATCCAACCGCTCCTCCGGCGCCGGTTGGTGGGTTTCCAGAGGTGATTGAGGAGCGCGTTCCCGGCGCCCGGTTCGATGGCGCGGGCCAGTTGGATGCCGAAGCGCGTTCGACACTGGAAGCCGAACGACTGCAACGTTTCTCCTTGTCTAACGATGCGCTGATAACCGGTTCCACCGACGGTCCGGATGGGTCCGGCACCGGTCCGGCATCGGTCCGGCGAGGGTCCGACATCGATCCTTATGCGCCCCTTGGTCTGCGTGCCGGGCCATTGACCTGGTTCCCTGAGATTGATGTCGCGGTTGGGTATGATAGCAACATTGATGGCGCGACGGATGCGGTCGCCGTGCGCACGCTGCGTCTCTCGCCAAGCCTTCGGGTCGAAAGCGACTGGGTCCGGCACGGGCTCGAAGCCCAGGTGGGAGGCGAGCTCTTCTTTACCGACGATGCGCGGGCGATCGAACGCGATCTTGATGCCGACGTCGCCTTACGCCTCGACCTGCCGGTGGAGACAACTCTCACTTTGCGCGGAGGCTATGCGCTGACCGGTGAAGCCGTCAGCGATCCAGATGCCGTTGCGGGCGCCGATGGATCGACTGATACCCATGACATCACAGCCGGTTTCGATCTTGCTCGCCAGGCAGGGCTGATTGAGGCGACGCTGTCGGCCGATGTGTCGCGCGTCGCCTTTGATGAGACGCCGCTTGCAGGCGGTGCATCCCAATCCAACAGCGATCGCAACCGGCTAGATGGCGAACTGACCCTGCGCCTTGAGCGATCCACCGGACCGCTGATCCGCCCATTTGTGGAAGTTGGCGGGTTCGTGCGCCGCTTTGACGAGGGCCGCGACCGCAATGGTTTTGATCGCGACAGTTTCGGTTACGCGCTGCGTGGGGGCATCACCCTTGCTGAGGAGCGCCCGTTGCGCGGCTCGCTCTTTGTCGGTGTGGAAGGCGAGCAGTTCGAGGACGACCAGTTGGACGATGTCCTGGCGCTGACCGCTGGTGCTGGGCTGATCTGGGATGTCACGGCACTCACCACGGTGACCTTGGACCTGGCAACCGACTTCGATCCGACAACGCAGGCGGGTTCTGGTGTTGGCGTCACGCGTTCGGCCGCACTTGGCCTATCGCACGATCTCAGGCGCAATGTTGAACTGCGCCTTGGCGCTTCGGTTGATGACACCCGGTTCAGCGGGGTGGATGCGGATACCCGGACCTATACCGGTTCGGCTGGGGTGACGTGGCAATTGTCGCGTACATTGGCCTTCCGGCTCGACACCTCTTACGAGCACGAACCCGATAGCGATGGCGACACCAACCGTTTTGTTGCCGAGGCCGGCTTTACGCTGAGGCGCTGATCACGCTCTTCGGGCGATGATGTCGCGCAGGGCCTCCTGGAAACCAGGGGCAACGTCGGGCCGGGAAAGCGCGAAGGCGACGTTGGCCGCCAGGAAGCCAGACTTTGATCCGCAGTCATAGGTCGAGCCTTCAAAGGGCATGGCGAAGAATGGGTTCGTCTTGTGGAGCGTTAGCATGGCGTCTGTGAGCTGAATCTCACCACCAGCGCCAGCGGCTTGATTTTCCAAGAGATTCATCACGTCCGCCTGAAGGATGTAGCGACCGGTGATGTAGAAATTGGACGGCGCGGTACCGGGCGCCGGCTTTTCCACCATCTGGGTAATCTGGAAGACGCCTTCCACAACATCACCCTGCCCGACAAAGCCGTACTTGGAGGATTCTTCAGGGGCGCATTCCTCCACCGAGACGACATTGCCGCCTGTGCGGTTGTAGACATCGATCATCTGCGCCAGGCAACCGCGCGGGGCCTGCATGATCATGTCCGGCAAAAGTACCGCAAAGGGCTCATCGCCCACCATTTCGCGAGCGCACCAGATAGCATGGCCCAGGCCCAATGGCTCCTGCTGGCGGGTGTAGCTCACCGTGCCGGCCTTGGGCATTTGCTTATCGAGCGCTTCTAGCTCAGCGAACTTGCCACGCTTGGCGAGCGTTTCCTTCAGCTCAATCTGAATATCGAAATGGTCTTCGATGACCGATTTGTTGCGCCCTGTGACAAAGATAAAGTGCTCGATGCCGGCATCGCGCGCCTCTTCAAAGACGTATTGAATGACAGGGCGATCAACGACCGTCAGCATTTCTTTGGGCATCGCTTTGGTCGCTGGAAGAAAGCGTGTGCCCAGGCCTGCGACAGGAAAAACGGCCTTACGAATGCGTCGGGTCATGCTTCATTTACCTTGTTCCGGCACTTGTTAACCTGTCCTAGGCCAAGCCGACCGATTTGAGGAGCCTTGGGCGGTGGCTTTGCCCAGAAAGCTTACGACAAACAACCGGCAGGTCTCTTATGAGTGTGCTTGTAACAGGTGGCGCAGGCTATATCGGATCGCACATGGTCCATGCGCTGGTCGACCGTGACGAACCCGTTGTGGTGATCGACAATCTAACCAGCGGGTACCGGCCCAACCTGCCTGACAATGTGCCTGTGGTGATTGGCGACATTGGCGACCAGATCCTGGTCGAACGGGTGATGCGCACGCATGGTGTCGATGCGGTGGTGCATTTTGCCGGATCGATTGTGGTGCCTGAATCGGTCGCTGATCCGCTCGGCTACTACGCCAACAACACTGTGAAATCGCGCGCGCTGATGGCGGCGGCTGTGAATTGTGGCGTTAGAGCTTTCATCTTCTCATCCACCGCCGCCGTTTATGGCCTGCCGGGAACGCCCTTGGTGGAAGAGGAGGCGCAGCTTGCCCCGATTTCGCCCTATGGCGCTTCGAAGATGATGACAGAGATGATGTTGGCCGACACAGCGCATGCGCATGATTTTGCCTACACGGCCATCCGTTACTTCAACGTGGCTGGGGCTGATCCGGAGGGACGAACGGGCCAGTCTTCGCCCAAGGCAACGCACCTTATCAAGGTGGCCAGCCAAGTGGCCCTTGGCCAGCGGCCCCATCTGGAAATCTTCGGGACGGACTACGAAACGGAAGATGGGACCGGGGTCCGCGACTACATCCATGTCAGCGATCTTATCGCCGCGCACGTTCTGGCCCTTGATCGGCTTCGCTCGGGCGGTGACAGCCTGGTGGTCAATTGTGGCTACAGCCGTGGCTACTCGGTGCGTCAGGTGATCGACATGGTGCAAAGCGTGTCAGGGGTTGATTTTGATGTTCGTGAGGCGGCACGCCGCCCAGGTGATCCAGCGGCGCTGATCGCCAAATCCGACCGCATTCGTGGTGAGCTTGGCTGGACCCCGCGACATGATGATCTTGAGACGATGATCCGCCACGCCTTCTCCTGGGAGGCGCGTATGGCTGGTCGAAACATGCCTTCTACCTAACTGATCTTTTTGAAGGCGGTCTGGGGTGCCCGCCTGCGACTTGAGGAGACAAAGATGATCCGGTCCCTTTGCCTTGCCGTTGTGATGGCTTTGGTTCCAGTTTCTGCCCTGACAAGCGTACCCGGACAGGCGCGCGCCGATGCGGCCTTTCAGAATTGGGTTGTCCAGTTTCAGGCCGAAGCGCGCAGCGCTGGCATCTCTGATGCCGTGTTGCAGGCAGCCTTTGCCGGCGTGACGTCGCCTGATGAGAGCGTCTTGGAGTCGGCAAGCTACCAGCCGGAGTTTGTCCGCACGATCTGGGATTATCTGGACAGCGCGGTGTCCACCAGCCGTATCTCCAACGGTCAGGAGATGCTGCAGCGTTACGCTACCCAATTGGACGCAATTGTGCAGGCGACGGGGGTGGCCCGGTTCATCGTCGTCTCGATCTGGGGGTTGGAATCCTCCTATGGGTCGGTACTGGACAACCATAACATCGTCAAGCCGGTGATCCGCTCGCTGGCGACGCTAGCCTATGCCGATGACCGCCGTCGCCGGTTTGGTCGCGAGCAATTGATGGCGGCGCTGCGTATCCTGCAGCGTGGGGACACCACCCCTGACCGGATGTTTGGCAGCTGGGCCGGTGCAATGGGGCACACCCAGTTCATCCCGACGACCTATCTTGCGCATTCGGCCGACTACGATGGCGATGGCCGTTCTGACATTTGGGACAACATCCCCGATGCGCTCTACTCGACTGCCAACTATCTGCGTGCCTCCGGCTGGGTCGCCGGCCACACCTGGGGGTATGAAGTGGTCATTCCGCAAGGGTTTGACTGGCGTCTGGCAGATGGATCAACGGCACGCACCTTGAGCCAGTGGGCGCAGCTTGGCCTTCAGCGCACCGGGGGGCGTAATTTTCCGCGTCCAGGTGATGCGGCCGAGTTGCTTGCGCCGGCTGGTTCGGGCGGTCCTGCCTTCCTGATGCTGCGCAACTTTGACGTGATCAAACGGTACAACAATGCGGACTCCTACGCGATAGCGGTCGGCCATCTAGCTGACCGGCTGAAAGGGCTCAGTGCCTTTGCCTCAGGCTGGCCGCGCGAGTTGCAGCCACTGACCCGCGATCAGGTCCAGGAAATGCAAAGGCTTCTGACCCAGCGCGGCTTTTCCACCAACGGTGTGGACGGGCGCATTGGGCCGAATACACGCGCCGCGGTTCGTGCGTTCCAGTCCTCCATCGGGCTGGTGCCGGATGGCTACGCGTCGACGGCGCTTCTGGCGCAACTGGGCGGGTAGGTTTCCGGTACTTCGATCTGAGGAAGGCGGGCGGGGACCTGGTGGTCTCATCTGCCTTTTTTCGCGCCCGTGTTTCTTGCGTGCCATTTTTCCGCTTGGCCGGCTGTGCTAAGGCCCGCCTATGCGGATTGGTCTTTACAGTCTTCTGGCGGCCTGTTTGGGGGTGGTGTTTGTCGCCGGCTCATTGGTTACGCCTGCCGAAGCGCAGAGCTGGCGCCAGTCTGACCCCAGCGCCATTGTTCTGCCGTCCCAGCCCGATGGCAGCGGTGCGCGCCGGTCCGGTGGCGGGGGCGGGGGGCGGTTCCGCATCTTCAGGTTTGAACCACAGCGCCAGACGCGACGCGCTCCACCGCGATTGGAGCAGCCGGTGGTCGTATTGCCGCCGCCAAAGGACCCCGACGCGATTTCCGTTGTGGCTTTGGGCGATGAGTTTGCCGACCAGATGCGTGAGGGGCTGATTGACCGTTTTGACGGCGACCGGCTGGTCGAAGCCGTGGGCGTTTCCATTCCAGGCTCGGGTCTTACCGATATGTCGGAGCTCAATTGGAACGTTGAGGCCATCCGGCGGCTTGAGGACTTTACCCAGATCGGCGCGGTGATTGTTGCGCTTGGATACAGTGACCGACAGCCTTTGGTGGAAGGCGAGCGGCGCTTTGCCTTCGGGACGGTGGACTGGCAGCAGCAATACCGGAATAGGGTTTCAAGCCTTGCGCTCACCCTGTTAGCCGAGGGTCACTCGGTGCTGTTTGTTGGTTTGCCGCCTATGGCCGATCCGGTGATGGACGAACAAGTCCGGCTGATCAATCAGGTCATCGAAGAGGCGGTCGCGCCCACGCGGGCTCGGTTTGTGGGCGTCTACACTGGCTTTGCCGATGTGGAAGGCCGCTATACGCGGGTCGGCCCAAACATGGCTGGGGTGGAGAGCACTCTTCGGACCTCCGAAGGTATCTTCTTCAATCGGGATGGCCGTGAAAAGTATGCCCATTTCGTCGAGCGCTTCGTCCCACGCGACGGGCAGGCGTCGGTAGAGCCGGAGGTATCGGACGTCATCTTTGAAGGCAGCACGCTGGCAGCGGACGGTGTCGGCCCAGTGATCCTGATGACGTCAGGCTTTGCCGATCCTACCGCTGTCTTGGTGCAGGATGCTGTGGAGGTTTTGCCCGAAGAGCCTGACGTTCGTGCGCGGCTTTTGCGCGGCACGGTGAACCCCGCGCCCGTTGGGCGCGCGGATCATTTCGTCTGGATCGAACCGGAAGGCTAACTGTGTCGTTAGCGCGGCAGCGTGGTTTCACCCATCAGATCAAGATCGATGGCGCGGGCAGCCTGACGACCCTCACGGATCGCCCAGACGACAAGTGACTGACCGCGGCGAATATCGCCGGCAACGTAAAGCCCATCGATCGAGGTTTTGTAGTCCTGATCGTTGGCCAGAATGTTCTGCCGACGGTCGCGGGCAAGCGCGGCGCCAAAAGCATCGGCGATGCCGTTCTTTTTGGGCCCAGAGAAGCCGATGGCAATCAGCACCAGATCAGCACGTAGCACGAATTCGGTGCCTTCGATCGGCACGCGCTTTTCATCAACGCGGGCGCATTCAACGCCGACGACCTTTCCGTCTTCGTCGCCCTTAATGCCAAGCGTGGCTGCTGAGAATTCACGCTCTGCGCCTTCGGCCTGCGAAGAGGAGGTGCGGAACTTGGTTGGCCAATAGGGCCAAATGTTCAGCTTGTCTTCGAGCACCGGCGGGATGGGGCGGATGTCGAGCTGGGTCACCGACAGGCAGCCCTGGCGGATCGACGTGCCGATGCAGTCGGACGCTGTGTCGCCACCGCCGATCACCACGACGTGCTTGCCGGCCGCATGGATCGGCGGTTCTGGGATGTGGGTTTCCTTGTTCACCCGGCGGTTCTGTTGCACCAGATAGGGCATTGCGTAATGGCAGCCCGTCAGGTCCATGCCCGGCAGTTCGGGGTCACGCGGGGTTTCAGCGCCGGCGGCGATCAGGACAGCGTCGTGCTTTTCCATGAGGTCGGATGGTGCGACGGCCTCCCCACGGCTGTCATCGCCGATGTTCTGGCCGAAGTGGAAGGTCACGCCTTCGGCTTCCATCTGCGTCACGCGCCGGTCGATGTGGTGCTTTTCCATCTTGAAGTCAGGAATGCCGTACCGCAGCAAGCCGCCTGCATCCGGTTCGCGCTCATAGAGATGGACGTCATGGCCAACGCGGGCGAGCTGCTGCGCGGCAGCCAAGCCTGCCGGCCCGGAGCCAATAACACCGACGGACTTGCCAGTTTTCTCGGTTGGAATTTGAGGTGTGACCCAGCCGTTCTCAAATGCCTTGTCGGCAATCGCCTGTTCTACCGTCTTGATGGCAACCGGGGCATTTTCAAGGTTCAGCGTGCACGCTTCCTCGCATGGGGCGGGGCAGCTGCGTCCGGTGAACTCGGGGAAATTGTTGGTGGAATGCAGGTCGCGCGCTGCGCCTTCCCAATCGCCGGAATAGACCAGGTCGTTCCAATCAGGGATCTGGTTGTGGATCGGGCAGCCGGGCGGGCCGTGGCAGTAAGGAATGCCGCAATCCATGCAGCGGGCTGCCTGTTTTTTTACATCCGCTTCGGACATGGGCAGGGTGAATTCCTTGAAGTGCCGTATGCGGTCGCCCGCAGGTTGGTACTTTGAATCCTGGCGGTCGATTTCCAGAAAGCCGGTGACTTTACCCATACTTGTGTCTCCTCAACCCGGCTTATTCTGCCGCCACGCCTTGCAGCTGCATGGCTTCCATCTCTTCCAGTGCACGGCGGTATTCCACCGGCATCACCTTCACGAACATCGGGCGATAGGTTTCCCAATTGTCGAGGATGGTCTTGGCGCGGGCCGAGCCCGTGTAGCGGGCGTGGTTGGTGATGAGCTGATAGAGGCGTTCGTCGTCAAAGCGGGTCATGTCGGAGGAAAGGTCCACGCGGCCTTTGCTCTCCAAGTCTCCGCCATGGTGATGGAGTTTCTCCATCAGATCGTCTTCTTCGGGCACCGGTTCGAGCTCGACCATGGTGAGGTTACAGCGCGCGGAGAACAGCTTGTGCTCATCAAGCACATACGCGATGCCGCCTGACATGCCGGCAGCGAAGTTTCGACCCGTTTCGCCAAGCACGACGATGACGCCGCCCGTCATGTATTCGCAGCCATGGTCGCCACAGCCTTCAACGACGGCAACGGCGCCGGAGTTGCGCACGCCAAAGCGTTCGCCAGCAATGCCCTGGAAGTAGCACTCGCCCTTCACCGCGCCGTACAGCGCGGTGTTGCCGATGATGATCGACTTTTCCGGAACGATCTGCGTGTTCTCAGGCGGACGCACCACCAGACGGCCGCCGCAAAGGCCCTTGCCGACATAGTCGTTGCCGTCGCCGACAAGATCGATGGTTACGCCGCTGGCGACGAACGCGCCGAAGCTTTGGCCGGCGGTGCCGGTGAGCTTGATGGCGATGGTGTCATCTCGCAGGCCCTTATAGCCGTAGCGCTTGGCAACTTCGCCCGACAACATCGCACCGACCGAGCGGTCAACGTTTTTCACCGGCAAATCGATCTCAACCGGTTGCCGGCGCTCCAGCGCAGGCTCAGCCAGTTCGATCAGTTTGCGATCGAGCACATCGTCGATCGGGTGCTTCTGGGTCTGCGTCCAATAGATGTCCTCAGGCTCGGACTCTGGCCGGTAGAAGAGGCGCGAGAAGTCGAGACCCTTGGCCTTCCAATGGTCGATGGCGCTGTCCTTATCGAGCCAGTCGGACTGGCCAACCAGCTCGTCAAAGGTCCGACAGCCAAGCTCGGCCATCATGGCGCGTACTTCTTCAGCAACGAAGAAGAAGAAGTTCACCACGTGCTCTGGTGTGCCCTTAAAGCGCTTGCGCAGAACCGGGTCCTGTGTGGCGATGCCAACCGGGCATGTGTTCAGGTGACACTTGCGCATCATGATGCAGCCAGCGGCGATCAGCGGCGCGGTGGAGAAGCCGAACTCATCGGCGCCAAGTAGGGCGCCAATCACCACATCGCGGCCTGTACGCATACCACCATCGACCTGCAAGGCGATGCGCGAGCGCAGGCCGTTGGTGATGAGCGTCTGCTGAGTCTCGGCCAGGCCGAGCTCCCATGGCGCACCGGCATGCTTGATGGAGGTCAGCGGAGAGGCCCCCGTGCCGCCTTCGAAACCGGAGACGGTGATATGGTCGGCCCGTGCCTTCGCGACACCAGCCGCAACCGTGCCGACACCCACTTCCGAAACCAGCTTTACCGAGATATCGGCAGCCGGGTTGGTGTTTTTGAGATCGAAGATGAGCTGTGCCAGATCTTCAATTGAATAGATGTCGTGGTGAGGCGGTGGCGAGATAAGGCCCACACCCGGCGTGGAGTGCCGCACTTTGGCGATCACCGCGTCCACCTTGTGGCCCGGCAGCTGGCCACCTTCGCCGGGCTTGGCGCCCTGGGCGACCTTAATCTGGATCATATCAGCGTTGACGAGATACTCCGTCGTCACACCGAAGCGGCCAGAAGCGACCTGCTTGATCGAGGACCGCTTTGAGCGGCCATCGGGAAGCGGCGTGAAGCGTTCGACCTCTTCGCCGCCCTCGCCGGTGTTGGACTTGCCACCTATCTGGTTCATGGCAAGCGCCAGCGATTCATGGGCCTCTCGGCTGATGGAGCCGAAGGACATGGCGCCGGTTGAGAACCGCTTCACGATGTCGGTGGCCGTCTCCACTTCATCAAGGGAAATCGGCGCACGCCCAAGCTCATCAGCGTTCTTGATGCGGAACTGGCCGCGAATGGTGAAGCGGCCATTGTCTTCATTGACTTGGCTTGCGTACTCGGCCCACTTCTCCGGAACGTTGCCGCGTACGGCGTGCTGCATGGTCGCCACCACGTCGGGCGTCCACATATGATCTTCGCCGCGCTGGCGGAACATATACTCGCCACCAACGGCCAGAGCACGGGCAAGGACAGGATCGTCGGAGAAGGCATCAGCGTGGCGTTCCACGCTTTCGCGCGCCACTTCGTTAAGGCCGACGCCGCCCACCATGGAGGCGGTGCCGAAGAAGAACTCATCAATGAAGTCCTGCCCAAGGCCAACCGCATCGAAAATCTGCGCGCCGCAATAGGACTGATAGGTCGAGATGCCCATCTTGGACATGACCTTGAGTAGGCCCTTGCCAATGGACTTGATGTAGCGCTCGACGACTTCGTGGTCGTCTACCTCTTCGGGGAAGAGTTCCTTGCCGTGCATATCGGCAAGGGTTTCGAACGCAAGGTAAGGGTTGATTGCTTCTGCGCCATAGCCAGCCAGGCAGGCGAAATGGTGCACTTCGCGGGCTTCGCCGGTTTCCACCACCAAACCGACGGAGGTGCGCAGGCCCTTGCGGATGAGATGGTTGTGAACGGCAGCGGTCGCCAGCAGCGCTGGCATTGGGATGCGGTCCGGTCCAACCATGCGGTCCGACAGGATGATGATGTTGTACCCGCCATGCAACGCGGCTTCGGCCCGCTCACACAACATGGTGACCGCCTCGCGCATGCCAGCGGCGCCGCGCGCAGACTCGTAGGTCATGTTGAGGGTTTTGGTCTCGAACCGGTCCTCATAGAGCGAGATGGAGCGGATTTTCTCCAGATCCTGATTGGTCAGGATCGGCTGACGCACCTCCAAGCGCTTGCGACGGGACAATCCTTCCAGATCGAAGAGGTTCGGGCGTGGGCCGATGAAGGAGACAAGGCTCATCACCAGCTCTTCGCGGATCGGATCGATCGGCGGGTTCGTCACCTGCGCGAAGTTCTGCTTGAAATAGGTGTAGAGCAGCTTCGACTTGTCAGACAACGCGGAAAGCGGTGTGTCGGTGCCCATGGAGCCAAGCGCTTCCTGACCGGTGATGGCCATCGGCGCCATAAGGATCTTGAGGTCCTCTTGGGTGTAGCCAAAGGCCTGCTGGCGATCGAGCAGAGACACGTCGGCACGCGAAGGGCGCGCTTCCACGGGCTTCAGATCTTCCAGCACGATCTGGGTCTTCTCCACCCAATCGGCATAGGGGTTGGCGCTAGCAAGCTCGTGCTTGATGTCCTCATCGGAGATTATGCGGCCGCCATCCAGATCGACGAGCAGCATCTTGCCCGGCTGAAGGCGCCACTTTTCGACGATCTTCTCCTCCGGCACGTCCAACGTGCCGGCCTCGGATGCCATGAGGATGTCGCCATCCTCGGTCACCAGATAGCGAGCTGGGCGCAGACCGTTGCGGTCGAGCGTCGCACCGATCATCCGGCCATCGGTGAAGGCAACAGCAGCCGGGCCGTCCCACGGCTCCATCAGAGCGGCGTGGTACTCGTAGAAGGCCTTGCGCTCTGCATCCATCACCTGGTTGCCCGACCACGCTTCGGGCACCAGCATCATCACCGCGTGGTGCATCTGGTAGCCGCCCATGAAGAGGAATTCGAGCGCGTTGTCGAAGCAGGCGGTGTCGGACTGACCCTCATAGGAGACCGGCCAGATTTTGGAGATGTCGTTGCCGAATGCTTCCGAATCGACCGACGCTTGGCGCGCGGCCATCCTGTTCACGTTGCCGCGCAGTGTGGTGATCTCACCATTGTGCGCGACCATCCGGTAGGGGTGCGCGAGCTTCCAGGAGGGGAAGGTGTTGGTGGAAAAGCGCTGGTGGACGAGCGCTAGCGAGGATGTGAAGCGCTCGTCGGACAGGTCATTGAAGTAGGCGCCCAGCTGATAGGCCAGGAACATGCCCTTGTAGACGATCGTCCTCGAGGAGAGCGAGACAATGTAGAATTCTTCGCCCGACGCGATGCCGCCATAGATTGTGTTGGAGATGACCTTGCGCAGAATGTAGAGCCGGCGCTCGAAATCATCGCCTTCGGGCGTGTTCGGGCCACGAGCGATGAACACTTGGCGGTGAACCGGCTCTGAGGCTTTGATGTCTTCAGCCTGGGACAAACAGGAATTGTCGACCGGCACGTCGCGCCAGCCCAGGATGGTCTGGCCTTCTGCCGCTACAACCTCGTTCACCACCTCTTCGCAGCGTGCCCGCAGGGCATCATCCTGCGGAAGAAACAAGAAGCCGACGGCATAGTCCTCGGTTGCCGGTAGCTCGACGCCCTGCTCGGCCATTTCGGCGCGGAAGAAGGCATCTGGCTTCTGCACCAGCATGCCGGCGCCGTCGCCCATTAGCGGATCCGCGCCGACGGCACCGCGGTGGGTCAGGTTCTCGCCAATCTGCAAACCGTCGCGCACGATGCGGTGCGAGTTCTCGCCCTTCATGTTGGCGATAAAGCCGACACCGCAGGCGTCATGTTCCTTGGTGGGACGGTAAAGCCCGTGTTTGGCCGCACGATTCCAACGGTCGGCCGGATGCACGCTGTGCTGATCGTCCTTGGTCATCGTCTTGTCCCTTTCCACAACCGCCTTGATGGCCATCCCGTCGGCCAGCGGCGTCAGCAACAGACCGGGTCGCACTCGCATGCGGCTCGTTGGTCTGTGCCAACTGTTTCTGTGTTAGGCCTGGCCCGCCGGATTTTTTGGCGGAAGGCTTGCATCCCTTGCCCGATCCCCACCGGACGTGCGGTGCAGTTGCACCACCATGCGCGCTGACATGGCCCGGGTATGTGGGCGCGTCAAGCGTTCAGCGAGGCGCCGAGCATAAGCCCCGGGCGCAACGGAAGTCCTTCATTCATCTGCCGCCGAACCAAATGCTCGCTGCGCAGATGCGGGGCCATTGCCCCTTCAAAATAGGACAACACCGCTGACCTTTATGGTGAATTATAGCGGCTCGTCAAGCTTGGCCAAAGGACAAAACGATCAAAAGGTACAACCAATCAGCAAAAAACGTTCTATTATTACTTATTGATGAAATTATGTTTCTATCACGGCTCGTACACACGGCCGTGAGGTGACGGTGTTTTTCGATGACGGCGGCGCGAGATGGGTGCCATCCATTATCCGTCCTTTGTCATTTCCTCTTTATCCGGGGCTTTGACAAGCTAGCCGAGAAGATCAGGTTAAACCCTTAGTAACGGGTTGCGCTGCTTCTTCCCCTTGTCCCCCAACTGCGGCCAAACAAACCCGTAGGCCGTGAAGTTTCAAAGAAGGAAACCCCTCCATGAGCGTAACCCGTCGCGCTGTTAACACCACTCTGCTCGCCGCTGCCGTTGCTGGTGCTGCCGCATCCGTTACTGCAACTGCTCCGGCTTTCGCACAGGCCCAAGAGAAGTGCTTTGGCATTTCTGTTGCAGGCGCCAATGATTGCGCCGCTGGCCCAGGCACGACCTGTGCCGGTACTTCCACCGTCGACTACCAGGGCAACGCCTGGACATTCGTCGAGGCAGGCACTTGTGACCAGTATGGTTCCACCACCGACGCTGGCAGCGACTTGTTCCTGCCGGACGGCCGCATGGGCTCGCTGGAAGAGCTGGACCGCGACCTGCCGGCCTAAGCCGCAGGCGGGCAGATTGCCCAGTTCTTTAGGTCGTCAGGCGGATGTCGCCCGCCTGACGACCGTTCCATCCACCCAACGGTATGCACGCCATGATGAACACGCTCCCCATGATCACCGATGCGCAGGCCGGTGTTGGCTTCAAACCCCAGCATGCGAACGCCATCCTTAAAGGCGATCACGAGATTTCCTGGTTCGAAGTGCGTCCAGAGAATTACATGGGCGAGGGCGGCATGCCGCATCGCCTGCTGACCGAGTTGCGTCAGCATTACGGTCTGTCATTGCATGGTGTCGGCCTTTCCATCGGCGGTCAGACGCCGCTCAACAAAGAGCATCTGGCGCGGTTGGCAGCGCTCAACGCGCGCTACGAGCCGGACCTTTTCTCCGAGCATCTGGCCTGGTCGAGCCATGACGAAGGCTATCTGAACGATCTTCTGCCGCTGCCTTACACCCAGGCAACGCTTGATCTTGTGTGTGATCATATCGATGAGGTTCAGGAGGCGATTGGTCGGCCCATCCTCTTGGAAAACCCGTCGACCTACGTGGTTTTTGAACAGTCGCAGATGAGCGAGACGAACTTTCTGGCCGCTATCGCCCGGCGCACCGGTTGCGGTCTGCTTCTTGACGTCAACAATGTGTTTGTGTCCGCGACCAATCACCAGACCTCGGCTGAAGAGTACCTTGCGGCTTTCCCGGTGCACCATGTCGGAGAAATTCATCTTGCTGGCCACGCCTCGGTCACACTGAGCGATGGTGCTGAGCTTTTGATCGATGCTCATGATCGGGCCGTGTCTGATCCGGTTTGGGCCCTATATGAGGCGCTGATCGGCCGCATTGGACCGCGGCCAACGCTGGTCGAATGGGACAATGACGTGCCGGACTTTCCGATCCTGGCTCATGAAGCGGCGCAGGCTCAGGCTGTCCTTCGCCGTCACGATCCGCTGTTAGGGCGGCGCCATGTTGCCTGATGAAGGGCATCACCACAGCGCCTTCGCAGCCGCTGTGCTGGACCCGGAACGTGCCGTCCCCGAAGGCGTTGCACGGGCCAATGGCCGTGATCCCCTCGAGGCCTTCAACGTCTACCGCAACAATGTGGTTGTCAGCCTCGCCGAGGCTCTAAAGTCGGCCTTTCCGGTCACCTCCCAGCTTCTCGGGGAAGGGCTGCAACGCGCCCTGATGGCCGATTTTGCCCGTGCGCATCCGCCATCAAGCCCGATTATGTCGGCTTACGGCGCGGAATTTCCCCATTACCTCGCCGACCATCCAGCCACCAAAGCCCGTCCCTTCTTGGCCGATATTGCGCGTCTGGAGCGGCTGAAGCTCGACAGCTATCACGCCGCCGACGCCCCGGTGCTCGATGGTTCCGTCTTAGGCCGCGTTCCGCCCGAGGCCTTAGCTGTCGGACGCCTCGTCCCACATCCGGCCATGCATTTGCTGTCGTCTGCATTTCCGACTGCCAGTATTTTTGGTTTGGAGCAGGCGGCCATAGCTGGCCAAGACGTGGACGCAGCGCGGTCGCAGATCAACATGGCGACCGGCGAACACGCCCTGGTAACCCGTCCTCTGTTTGATGTCGTTGTCCAGCCGATTGCGCTGGGCGCGGCATCGTTTCTGCGCGCATGCGGCGATGGCGCAGATTTCACCGGTGCCGTCGACGCGGCGCTTGAGGCTGATCCAGCCTTTGATCTTCAACAGACCCTCGCGCTGGCGCTTTCAAGCGGCAGTTTTTCTGGTTTTGACCCCCAATTGGAGACCTGAACCCATGGCAACCCTCAGCTCGAGCGACACGGAGGCCGAAGCCGGCACCGCGAGCCTGATTTCCCGTGTGCGCCGTTTCTATCTATCCATCGTCAATGGCCTAGAACGGGCGACGTCCGCCTGGCTACCGGGCCTGGCGGCACGGTTTGTTTTCGCAGCAGTCCTGTTTGGCTATTACTGGAATGCGGCCCAGACCAAGTTGGATGGCGGTCTCTTCACCCTTTCCTTCGGTGCCTATGCGCAGATTGTGCCGCCGGTTGTTGAAGCAGCTGGCTACGATCCGAGCCAAATCGCTTTTCCGTGGACGCTCTTGGTCTATGCTGGGACCTATGCGGAGTTCGTTCTGCCGGTGCTGGTCGTAATCGGCCTGTTTGGCCGCCTGGCTGCGCTTGGTATGGTCGGCTTCATCTTCGTCCAATCCTATGTGGACCTTGCTTTCCACGGCGTGACGGCGGAAATCGCCGGTACGTGGTGCGACCGTTTCCCCGATGCAATCATTTACGATCAGCGTCTGCTTTGGCTGTTCCCGCTGATTTATCTGGTGCTCAAAGGCCCTGGGCTGATCTCGGTGGATGCCGTGCTCGGGCGGATGTTCGCCAAAAGCTAATCACATTCTGATCGCGCGTCTTGGAAGCGATCCAAGGCGGTGTTAGAGCCATCTCTCCCAACTCAGGAGAGATGGCTTTGTTTCTTGCCAGCGATAACTGGGCGGGCGTCTCACCCGTCGTTACCGAAGCTCTGACCGCCGCCAATGCCGGTTTTGCTGCGGCCTATGGTGCCGATGCTCTATCCACCCAGGTAACCGATGCCCTTGCGGCCATGTTTGGTCGCGAGGTGGATGTGTTTTTTACTGCCACCGGTTCGGGCGCCAACATGCTCGCGCTTAGTGCTATCGCGCGTCCCGGTGGGGTGATCTTCTGTCACCGCGATGCCCACATCAATGTGGACGAAGCGTGCGGCCCGGAGTCGCTGGTTGGCATGAAGCTGCACACAATGGACGGCCGGCAGGGGCGCATTGGATCGCAGGAACTGGTGGAAGCCCTGGCGGCCTACCCCAAAGGCGCCGTCTATCGTGGCCGCCCGATCGTGTTGTCGCTGACCCAAGGCACGGAGCTTGGCACCACCTATTGCGTTATGGACATTGCCTCGATGGCCTCCATCGCCAAGCGCAACGGATTGATTGTGCATATGGATGGGGCGCGGTTCTCCAACTCCGTTGTGGCGCAAAACGCTTCGCCGGCCGCGCTGACGCACGAAGCCGGCGTTGACCTGATGTCGCTGGGTTTTACCAAGAACGGGGCATGGGCCTGCGAGATGGTCGTCTCGTTCCGGCCCGACATGCGCGATGATCTCACCTACCGTCACAAGCAGATGGGCCAAGTGTTTTCCAAGAACCGGTTTGCTGCCGCGCAGGCGCTTGCCATGCTGAAGGATGACCATTGGCGGGTCCTGGCAACCCATGCCAACCAAATGGCGCGGCGTCTTTCGGACGGCATTGTTGGTCTTGCTGGATGCCGGTTAGCAGCGCCGACCGAGATCAACGAGGTCTTCGCAGTTCTTCCCCAGGCGATGGCAGACAAGTTACGCGCCGCAGGCGCCGTGTTTGCTGATTGGCCCAAGGCAACAGCGGAGGCCGATACCGCGCCTGGTGAAGGTGAGGTGATGGTGCGCCTGGTGACGAGCTTTGCCACTCAGGACGATCACGTCGATGCCTTCCTAGAAGCGGCCCAACGCGAGGAGGCTGCTTAGGCGTGCGCTTGGGAAAGCTCGGTGTTCAGCCTGCTGGCAATCCATAGGCAGAGCACGGAAAGTGCCAAGCACCACAGACCCATGGCAAGCCCCTGATCAGGAAAGGCGATGCCCTGATCGATCAGGAGCCCGGTGATGCCGGGGCCTATGGCGGTTGATACCACCATGATCGTCGTCGCCATGGCGCGGATCGAGCCAAGATGGCGGGTGCCATAGACATGGGGGAAGAGGACGCCTGATAGGGCGTTGGCGATGCCCTGGCTCATGCCGATCAAAGCGAGGGCGGTGTACCAGCCCCACACACTCTCGGCCGGGCCAACGAGCGCGATTCCGATGCCCATGGGAACCAGAAGGATCGGTAGTAATCTGTGGGGACCGAACCTGTCACTTGCCCAGCCGCTGGCAAAGCTGAACGCCACGGCGCACGCGGCATAGAAGGTGTATCCGGGTGTCATGGCGAGAAGCGACCAGCCCTTCACCTCCGAGATATGCACCTGATGGAAGAATTTAACGGTGCCGTTGAAGCCCGGCGGCAATAGCACCGGCAGCTGGGCCGGCAACAGCCAGTGCCGCTTGGCATCGCGGCGACGCCAGTGTTTGCCGGCAAGGCCAGGTGT
>JBHJIX010000069.1:0-11800 GCA_050043025.1 Cohaesibacteraceae bacterium | reverse complement strand
ACGCATTCTTGAAGCCTATCGCCGCAACGGTCGTTTTGCTGCCCGTGTTGAGCCGAAGAGCATTGAGGTCGGCGACAACCGCGGCGATCTGGTTTTCGAAATTTCCGAAGATGAACGCTCGTCGGTTTCGCGCATTACATTCATTGGTAACCAAGCCTTCAGTGATGGAAAGCTACGTGACACCATCACGACAGAACAAAGCAGCTTGCTTTCCTTCTTGTCGTCGGCTGATGTCTACGACCCTGACCGGTTGGACGCTGACCGCGAGCGGCTGCGTCGCTTCTATCTGAGCGAAGGCTACGCTGATTTTCGCGTCATCTCTGCCGTCGCCGAGTTGGATCGCGAGCAGAACCAGTTTTTCATCACATTCACCATCGATGAAGGCCCGCGCTACGAGTTTGGGTCAGTGGAAATCGACTCCAGCCTGCGGGAGCTTGATCCAGAAGACTTGTATAGTGTGATCGAAACCCGTCCAGGTGATACGTATGATGCGGAGGCGGTCGATCGTTCGATCGAGGCGTTGACCTTGGAAGTAGCCCGCTTCGGTTATGCCTTTGTCCAGGTTCGTCCGCGTGGTGACCGCGACACAGTCAATCAGACCATTGATATTACGTACTTCGTGGATGAGGGCGTGCGCGCCTATGTTGAGCGTATCAACATCACTGGTAACACGCGCACCCGCGACTCTGTCATCCGACGGGAGTTCGATTTTGTTGAAGGTGATGCCTTCAACCGTGTCCTACTCCAAAGGGCAGAGCGCAGGCTCCGTGAAACAGGCTTCTTCGAAACTGTTCGCATTTCAACCTCACAAGGTTCGGCGCCTGACCGGATTGTCCTGAATGTGGCGGTTGTCGAGCGTAACACCGGAGACATTTCTTTCGGCGCAGGTTATTCGACGACTTCAGGCGTTGTCCTTGAGCTTTCCGTCACCGAACGGAACTTCCTTGGCCGCGGCCAGTATGTGCGCGCCGCAGTCGGTGGCGGTCTGGACGAGAACCGCACGTTCGAATTCTCCTTTACCGAACCACACTTCCTTGGCCGCAGGTTGGCCGCTGGTTTTGACCTCTATCGTCGTGAATCCGGCACGGCTGATGACGAAATTTACACGACGATCACCAATGGTGGCGCGTTGCGTGTACAGGCGCCAATCACGGAAGACCTGACATTTGGTGTGGCGTACTCCTTGGACAGCTCCACATACGACCTGGAATCTGGTGCCACTATTACGTCTGTGTCCAACGCCGTCTATCAGTTGGTCGGTACGAACCTTGCTGCCGTTCAGGCGCTCGACGTAGCTACAGGTGGTAAAGCCAATATTCTCGATGCTACAAACTCCGGTGAACGCATAAATTCGGCGTTTACCTGGACACTGCTGTATGACACGGTCGACAACAAAAATACGCCTCGCGATGGGTATTTCGCGCGTCTTCGTCAGCGGGTAGCTGGCCTTGGCGGTGATGCCCAATACGTTCAAACGACGCTTGACGCGCGCGCCTATCGCACTCTCTCAACTGAGTATGACGTTGTTGGTAGTGTTCGTGTCCAGGCTGGACACGTGTGGTCTTGGGATCCTGACAATTTGCTCATTGTTGACGGCTTTTTCCAAGGACGGAGTTTGGTTCGCGGGTTTGATAGTTTTGGTCCCCGAGACACGTCTGGAACCGCCAACGCCGCGCTTGGCGGAACAACCTACGCCGGCGGTTCGGGCGAGTTGAATTTTGCACTACCATACCTGACAGAGGGTATCGGTATCCGCGCTGCTGTGTTTGCAGATGCTGGCACGCTATTTGATCCAGTTGGCAGCGTCGATAATCTCAACCTTGGGGCAAACCTTCGCGACGACAGCTCCATACGTTCTTCTGTAGGCGCAAGCTTAATTTGGAATTCGCCCTTCGGCCCAATCCGCGCGGACTATGCTTGGGTTCTGTCATCTGAGACTTACGATGAGGAACAGGCCTTTAGCTTCAGCGCGGGCACACGCTTCTAAACGATCATTTAGATTGCCCATAACAAAAGCCATGGCGTTGACGCGCCATGGTTTTTTTGTTTTCACCGCGATGAAATGCCAGTTCCGTTGGGTTCGAGAAGCCCCGGTGTCGTCGCTTTGAATCTCCTGAAGGTTTCCTTTGAGCCAGCCAGACTTCTTTCCTCCGCTTGAGCTTTGGACGCCGGCCGGCCTTGCCGAGGAGTTGGGCCTGGCCGTCCATGGGCCCCAGCGTAGTGTAGTACACACAGAAGAGATGACACTCACCGGCGTAGCCCCGATCGAGGCGGCTGATGCTGGATCTCTCACCTTCTTGGACAACGCCAAATACGCTGATCACCTCGCTACAACGGGCGCATCTTGCGTGATTTTGGCGCCAAAGTTTCAGGACCGCGTGCCAACAGGCGTAACGGCTCTGATTTCCAACCAGCCTTACCGCGACTTTGCAAAAGCGGCCGCACTCATGGTGCCGGCAGGCGTGAGGTTACAAGGCGCAGCGCTGAGCCCCAACGGCGTCTCATCGCATGCTGTGATCGATGCGTCGGCTGAAATCGAAGATGGCGCAACCATCGAACCAGGGGGCATCATTGGTGCAAAAGCCTCAATCGGTTCTGGCACTATCATCTCGGCCGGTGCCGTCGTTGGGCACCACGTTCAAATCGGACGCGACAGTTATGTCGGGCCAAATGCATCGCTTCAGCACGCTCTCATCGGCGACCGGGTCATCCTCCATGCCGGCGTCTGCATCGGGCAGGATGGGTTCGGCTTCGCCATGGGGACGGCGGGCCATTTGAAAGTGCCGCAGCTGGGTCGCGTCATCATTCAGGATGATGTGGAAGTTGGCGGCGGCACATGCGTTGATCGAGGCACGACCCGCGACACGGTTATCGGCGAGGGCACCAAGATCGATAACCTCGTCCAGATTGGCCACAATGTGGAGGTCGGCCGGCATTGCATTCTTGTGGGCCAGGTTGCCATAGCCGGTTCAACGGTTCTTGAAGATTTTGTTGCCATCGGCGGCCAGGCGGGGCTTGCAGGCCATATCAGGGTGGGCATGGGCGCACAGATCGCTGCTGCATCCGCTGTTAAGGACGATGTTCCCGCTGGCGCGCGCTGGGCCGGTACGCCAGCCAAGTCTGCCAGGGCTGTGTTCCGTGAGATGGCGGCGTTGAAACGCCTTGGCGAGCGCGGCTCCAGCTAGGTCTTCCATCCAACAAAGCGTTTTCAACCGGTATTGGCCACCTAGAGGGCTTGAGCCGCAGGCCGCGCCATGGCATCGCCCTTCAGCGCTCCATTGCGCCGCCGAACCCAAAGAAGACTGCGTAGCAAGAAGGTTTTGTGTGTCCCATGACTGAAGGTCCAACGCCCAGCGAAAGCCCGACGACCTCGCTCGACAGCGTCGATATTCAGGCCATCCTGGCGTTTCTGCCGCACCGCTACCCGTTCCTGCTGGTCGATAAGATCGTTGACATCAAGAACGATGATTTCGGCATTGGCATCAAGAACGTCACTGTCAATGAGCCGCAATTCATGGGCCACTTTCCCGGCCGACCCATCATGCCAGGCGTCTTGATCATAGAAGGCATGGCGCAGACGGCAGGCACGCTGTGCATCGCTGCGCGCGGCGATCAGAGCGAAACGCCGCTCGTCTACTTTATGACCATCGACAACACCAAGTTCCGCAAGCCGGTCGTTCCCGGCGATGTGTTGGAGTACCACATGACCAAGCAGCGCCAGCGCGGCAATATGTGGTGGTTTTCTGGTGTTGCCATGGTCAACGGCGTCAAGGTTGCCGAATCCGAACTCAGCGCCATGCTGATCGATCGAAAGGACGGCGATGGGGGGAAACGGGCTTGAGCACGCAAATCCACCCGTCAGCCATTATCGAGGATGGAGCAAACCTCGGCGAGGGCGTGATTGTCGGCCCGTTCTGCCATGTCGGACCTGATGTCACGCTCGGTGATCACACCAAGTTGGAAAGCCATGTTGTCGTCGCTGGCCGCACGACCATTGGCGGCGGTTGCCATCTGTTCCCCTTTGCCTCCATCGGCCACCGTCCGCAGGATTTGAAGTACCACGGCGAACCATCAACGCTGGAGATCGGTGCCAACACCACCATGCGAGAGTATGTGACCGTCCAACCGGGAACCGAGCATGGCGGCATGATCACGCGGGTCGGCGAGCACTGTCTGTTGATGGCATCTGCGCACGTCGCCCATGACTGCCAGATCGGCGACCATGTCATTCTGGGCAACAACGTCATGATGGCCGGCCACTGCGTCGTTGAAAACCATGTCATTGTGTCCGGGGGCTCGGCGGCTCACCAATATGTCCGTCTTGGCGAGCATGCCTTTATCGGTGGGCTCTCTGGCGTGGAGCATGACGTCATCCCCTTTGGGATGGTCACTGGCAATCGTGGGCGTCTTGGCGGGCTCACCGTGGTTGGGCTTCGCCGCCGCGGCTTTGATCGCGAGGAAATCCACACCCTTCGTCAGGCTTATCGGCTGCTCTTCTCCGATGAAGGCACGCTTGCCGAACGCGTGGAGGATGTTGCGCGCATGTTCCCCGAGAATGCCAGCGTCCAGCGGGTGATTGAGTTCATTCAGACACGGGCAGACCGGGCGCTCTGCTTGCCAGCATCGGTCGAATAGGCTCCGTTAGGCGTCCTATGACGGCTCACGCGACCAAAGAACCACCACATAAAGACCCATCAAAGGTAGGGCGCATTGCGCTCATTGCTGGCGGCGGAAAGGTGCCGCTGGAAGCCGCGCATGCGGCGCGTGACGCAGGCTCTGAGCTTCTCGTCATCGGCATTGGCGGCGAGGCGAATCTGGACGCTCTTGCTCCGGAGATCGAACGCACTCAGCTCGGTTGGGGTCAGGTCGGAGCGTTCTTTTCAACGCTGGAGACGTTCGGTGCCGAACGTCTTGTCATTGTCGGCAGCATCAGCAAGCGTCCTGACTTTGGAAGCCTGAAGCTCGATTGGGGTGCCGTGCAGATGCTCCCACGCCTTCTCACAACCGTGCTGGGCGGCGACGAGTCCGTGCTCAACAAGGTGGCGGCGTTGTTGGCCGAACGCGGTCTCACCCTGGCTGGCGTGCACGAAATTGCGCCAAGCCTTGTCGCCGGCGAAGGGCATTTGGCCGGTCCCAAACCATCGGACGACGCCCTGGCCGATGCCGCGCTAGCCGCCAAGTCCGCCTGGACCGGGGGCCATCTCGATATGGGGCAGGGCGCGGTGGCTGTCGCTGGCCGTATCGTCGCCCTGGAAGGTGCAGAAGGCACCGATGGCATGCTCGGGCGCGTGGGTGATCTTGGCAAGGCCAAGCGCTTCTCGAAGAGGGCGAAAACAGGTTGCCTCGCCAAGGCTCCGCGCCCCCAGCAAGACTTGCGCCTCGACATGCCAACCATTGGTCCCCGCACCATCGACAACGCGAAGGCGGCGGGCCTTTCGACCATCCTGGTGGAGGCCGGTCATGTGCTTGTCACGCAGCGCAGCGATGTGGAAGCACGTTGCAAGGCTCAGGGCGTCAGCCTTATCGGTTGGCCGCGCAGCAAGTTCCTGCCCGCCGGTGCGAAGGACGAGCGGCTATGAGCGCCACCGGCGACACCAAAGCCAGGGTGACGGCGACCTTGGCCTTGGGCAGCCCGCCGAAGCGGGTATTCTTCGTTGTTGGCGAGGATTCCGGCGACCGTCTGGGTGCATCGCTCGCCAAGGCGTTGAAGGCCAAGCATGGCAACGCGGTCACCTTTGAAGGGCTGGCCGGCGAGGGGTTGGAGGCCGAAGGCGTCACCAGCATCTTCGACATCGAAGACATTGCGGTGATGGGCATCGGCCCGGTGATCGCGCGCCTTCCGAACATCTTGAACCGGCTTTCAGCGACGGTTGAGGCCATTGTCGACAGCAAGCCTGATCTGGTGGTGCTGATCGACAGCCCAGATTTCACCCACCGCGTTGCCAAGCGCGTTCGTGCCCGTGCGCCAAATATCCCCATTGTTGGTTGGGTGTCGCCTTCGGTGTGGGCCTGGCGCCCAGGTCGCGCGGCGGCGATGCGCGCCTATATGGACCATCTTCTGGTGCTTCTGCCGTTTGAGGTGGAAGAACATGAAACGCTCGGCGGGCCGCCGGCGACCTATGTTGGGCACCCGCTGGCCGATCAGGTCACTGAACTGCGTCCGCGCCACCTCGCTGAACGCCCGCCCTTGGAGGGCGACCAAGTGCCAACCGTGCTCATTCTGCCAGGCAGCCGCTCGGGCGAGATCAGTCGGCTCATGCCGCTGCTGAGGACCGTTACAGAACGCGCGGTGGAGCTCCTGAAGGCGGAAGACGCGCCGACGCCGCTCTATGTCCTGCCCGCCGTTGCGCGGCAGAAGGAGAAGATTCGTCGCGAACTCGCCTCATGGCACGTCGAAGTGGAACTAGTTTCCGGCGAAGAGGCCAAGCGCGAGGCCTTCCGCTCCGCCCATGCGGCCGTCGCCGCATCGGGCACGGTTGCCTTGGAATTGGCGCTCGCCGGAATTCCCACGGTGATCGTCTACCGGTTGGATACGGTGGCGCGCCTGTTTTTCCGCCGCTTTATCAAGGCCTGGACCATTGTGCTCCCCAACCTTATCCTGGGCCGCCCGGTCGTGCGCGAATATGTCGATGAATATGCACGCCCCGAACTTATCGCCCGCGCGCTTGCCTCCATGTCCCGGCCCACGCCCGAGCGCACCGCTCAAGTGGAGGCCTTCAAGGAACTGGACGCCGTTATGAAGGGCTCAGACGACCAAACACCAGCTGAGCGCGCGCGGATGGTGGTCGATACGTTCTTGTTCCCGACACACGATCGCTTTTAAACTACCAGGTTTGGGAAGAGGTCTTCTCGGACAGTCTAAGTGACCGCAATTCGGACAAAGCGGGCATGCGCCGGGCTAAAGCGAACGGACGCTATCGACCCATCTAGCAAGAGCGGCCGCGTCCGCTCCCCGATTGGCTCTCCCTTTTAGCGAAGTGCCAATGACGGATTTCTCAGCAGTAAACCTCAGGCTGCGGAATGTTGATTATACCACTCAATCATCTTCTCAGGGTGCTCGGAATGGTATGTGTACCCGCGGAACCTCTGAGTTGTGCCTTCCACCCAATAGAGCTTTTTGTCTTCAAGAGGGATAGCGTCATAGACCGCCTGAACATCTTCTTCGGCATATGTGAAGGAGTCGTTCCGAACCTGCGTGATGAAGGTCGGTATCTTCACAGCGGCCGCATCGATAACGGGTGAGGAGTCCTCGATACGAAATCCCCAGATTTCGTTGTAGTGACGCTTGAAGGCATCATAACCCTTCTGACCTAGGCGTAGGTTTTTCGTCAAACGCCGGACCAGGGCATCGCCGGAGATTGGCTGCACCAGAACCATGGAAGCGATCCCGTCAAAGGCTTCAGGGGCCTTGTTCATGGCTACTAGCGTCGAGTTGCCCCCGAGGCACATGCTGTGGAGGTGGATTTCCATGTCCTTCGTATCCGTACGTTCACGGACATAATTCAGCGAGCCGAGAACGTCCTTGTATTCAAAAAATTTCGGGTTGTAGCTGCCGCCTTGAGCCGGTTCGCTAAAACCGTGATTGCGCAGATCATAAGCAAGGACGTTATAGCCCGCCTCGACCAAAGCCTTGTATTTTGGAAGAAAATTGACTTCAAATCCGCCTGCGGACCGCCAGCCTCGCAAATGCCCCGCATAACCGTAGCGATTGCCGGGCGAGAAGTGGTTGCAGACGACGATTTTGTTTGATGGCGTCTTAGCAGGCATGTACCAGCCCTCGAGCGTAATCCCGTCCACCGCCTGAAATGAGATGTCTTCATATTCCAAATCGTACTCGTCCGGGCGTCTGAGGATGGGAGAGCGCTGGGAAACTGCGATCATCTTGGCGATGCGCTTCATGACAAAGTTGGCAATCATGGATTTATCTCGTGACTTAGCGGTTTCGAGTTGATGTGCGGAGTTTACGAGTTTATGTAATTCGTTAAATAGGCATTTAACGATAATACGGAATTCGTCAAGATGGAAATAGACAGCTCGGAGAAAAAATTCTCCGTTGCCGCCTTAACGGTTTTCAAGCGATTTGGGGTTCGGAAGGCGACAATGGAGGAAATTGCCGCTGAGGCAGGAGTCTCCAAGCCAACTCTCTACGCCACTTTCCGCAACAAGGACGCCGCGCTTGGTGGGGCTATCCGCCTTGCAAAAAACGCAGTGCTTCAAAGCGTCCGTGAGGAGTGGGAACGCTCAGAAGAACTGTCGGATCAGCTTGCCATCTTTCTTGACCAACTGGTGCTTGCAGGGTTCGACTTACTCCACAATGCGCCTGACGCTGCAGCCTTCGACACTGCAGTGGGCGATTCTAGCAAGGAAGCGATTAAAGTCACGCGTGCTGCTGAAATCGAAGCGGTCCAAACACTGTTTGAAGCATCAAGTAGCCTGGGCAACCACGGCTTTGATCCGCAAAGGCTTGCCCGCTTCTTTGTGGACTCCGCAATGAACGCTAAACGGCTGGCCCAATCCCGAACGGAGCTCGAACAGCATCTTCAGACCTTAAAAGCGGTGGTTCTTGCGTTGCTTGAACCAAGTCTGCCTGACGCAACGGCGTGACTTCGAGCCGAAACTTCGTCGCTTCCTCAGGGTTTTGCAGTTTGGGCTCAAACTTACTCTTCGCTGCACCACAGCACGCGCAAAACAAAAAAACCGGCCCCAAAAGGCCGGTTTTCATAGACGCATCGATTAAGGTGACTGAACCTACTTCCGGCGCGACAGCGGCACGTAATCGCGTTGCGCTGCGCCAGTGTAGAGCTGGCGCGGGCGACCGATGCGCTGCTGCGGATCTTCCACCATTTCCTTCCACTGGGCGATCCAACCGACAGTCCGGGCTAGCGCGAACAACACGGTGAACATGTTGGTGTTGAAGCCAAGCGCCTTCAGCGTGATGCCCGAATAGAAGTCGATGTTCGGGTAGAGCTTCTTCTCAATGAAATACTCATCGGTGAGCGCGATGCGCTCCAGCTCCATGGCGACTTCCAGAAGCGGATCGTCGGTGATGCCAAGCTCGCCCAGAACCTCATGGCAGGTCTTCTGCATGATCTTCGCGCGCGGGTCGTAGTTCTTATAGACCCGGTGGCCGAAGCCCATCAGGCGGAACGGATCGTCCTTATCCTAGGCGCGGGCAACTTAGGTCGGGATGTTATCGACCGAGCCGATTTCGGCCAGCATGTTGAGCGCCGCCTCATTGGCACCGCCGTGTGCCGGACCCCACAGGCAGGCAACGCCAGCGGCGATGCAGGCAAATGGATTTGCGCCCGAAGAGCCAGCCAGCCGCACCGTGGAGGTGGAGGCGTTCTGCTCATGATCGGCGTGCAGGATGAAGATGCGCTCCATCGCGCGCGCCAGCACCGGGTTGATCTTGTACTCCTCGCACGGCACCGCAAAGCACATGTGCAGGAAGTTCGCCGCGTAATCGAGGTCGTTGCGCGGATAGATGAACGGCTGGCCGATGGAATATTTGTAGGCCATAGCCGCGATGGTCGGCACCTTGGCGATCATGCGCAGGGACGCGACCATGCGCTGGTGCGGGTCCGAAATGTCGGTGGAGTCGTGGTAGAACGCCGACAGTGCGCCAACCACGCCGCAGACGATGGCCATCGGGTGAGCATCGCGGCGGAAGCCGGTGAAAAAGCGCGACATCTGCTCATGCAGCATGGTGTGGCGCGTTACGCGGCTGTCGAAATCAGCCTTCTGCGCTGCGGTCGGCAGCTCACCGTAAAGCAGCAGGTAGCAGGTCTCTAGAAAGTCACCATGCTCGGCGAGCTGTTCAATGGGGTAACCACGGTGCAGCAGAATGCCCTGATCGCCGTCGATATAGGTGATCTGAGATTCGCAGGACGCGGTCGAAGTAAAGCCAGGATCGTAGGTAAAGTCGCCCGTTTGGCCATAAAGCTTTGAAATATCAATGACATCCGGGCCAATCGTGCCCGAACGAACGCCGAGGTCATAGGCCTCTCCATTGACGGTCAGGACCGCCTTGGTGTCGCCATTCGCGTCGCTCATGCAGAGCTCTCCTCTCATTAATTGGAACCAGAAGCTCCAAGGCGCTCTTGGCCGGGCGGTCACGCAACTGCGTCCCGCTATGCGGCACTGCACCAAGTGGTTCGTTGGTGGGGAGTGGGTAGCGAATTCCACCCGTACCGGCAAGCCGTCAAAGGGCGCATAGACGCCTGCCTGCTTGTTCGTTCCGGCAGTCTAGCACGCCGCTCTACCAGCTTGCCAGATCAAAGCTGTTAGGGGGTAGTTTGATCGCCGATCCGGGCCAAAGATTCCTTTCGGCCAAGGGCTATCAGCACGTCATAGATGCCCGGGCTGGTTTTGCTGCCGGTGAGCGCCGCGCGCAAAGGCTGAGCGATGGCGCCAAGCTTCACCTCGTTCTCTTCTGCGTAGGTTTTGGTGATGGTCTCAAGCACCTCGGCATCCCAGCCGGTTGTTTCGCTGTAGAGCGCGTGCAGTTTTGCCAGATGGGCCTTGGCCTCATCGGTCAGCAAGCTGGCGGCTTTTTCTTCCATCGCGAGCGGGCGGGTGGCGAATAGGAACTTGGCGCTGTCGACCAGTTCCACCAACGTCCGGGCGCGTTCGCGCAGGCCGGGCAGGGCGCTTTCGAAGGCCGCCTTCTTTGCCCTTTCGAGCGGCGTCGGCAGGGCCTCATGGTTCGGCAGGTGGGGCAGGCTCGTTTCCAGCGCGCTCACAAAGGCGTCTTTGTCCATGGAGCGCATGTAATGGGCGTTGAGGGCCGTCAGTTTTTTTACATCAAAGCGGGCAGCGGATTTGCCCATGCCATCAAAGCCGAACCATTCGATGGCCTGTTCGGTGGAGAATATCTCATCATCGCCATGCGCCCAGCCGAGGCGGGCAAGATAGTTGCGCATGGTCTCCGGCAGGAACCCATCGGCACGGTAGGCTTCCGCGCCCACAGCGCCATGACGCTTGGAAAGCTTGGCGCCATCCGGCCCATGAATCAGCGGGATGTGGGCAAAGATCGGACGATCCCAACCCAGCGCGTCATAGATAATGCTCTGGCGAGCGGCATTGGTCAGGTGATCATCACCGCGGATGGCGTGGGTGACGCCCATGTCATGATCGTCGACCACCACAGCCAGCATATAGGTCGGCGTGCCATCCGAGCGCAGGATGATGAAATCATCAATGTCCTTGTTCGGCGTCTTCACCGTGCCCTGGACGGCGTCCTCGACCACCGTCGCGCCCTCCATCGGCGTTTTGATCCTCACGGCGAAAGGCGCGCCCTCAGGCGCTTCTGACGGGTCACGGTCGCGCCAGCGGCCATCATAGCGTGGTGGCTTGCCAGCGGCCTTTGCCTCCTCGCGCATGGCGGTCAGTTCTTCCGGCGTTGCAAAGCATCTGTAGGCCTTGCCTTCGGCGAGTAGCTGGTGGGCGACTTCGGCGTGGCGCTCAGCGCGCTCTGACTGATAAACCGTCGGCCCATCCCAGGTGAGGTCCAGCCATTTCATGCTGTCCAAAATGGCGTCGACTGCCTCGCGGGTAGAGCGCTCGCGGTCCGTGTCTTCAATGCGCAGGCGCATCTCGCCGCCGTGCGATTTTGCATAGAGCCAATTGAAGAGCGCCGTGCGCGCACCGCCAATGTGCAGAAAGCCGGTGGGTGAGGGGGCAAAGCGCGTGACGACGCGAGAGGAAGAGGCGTGACCGGATTGGCTCATGGTGGGCAAGGCTCAACTGTGAGAGGATGCGCCATCGGACGAGCGGCACCGTGGGTGGGTCGATGGCGAAA
>JBHJIX010000068.1:0-17407 GCA_050043025.1 Cohaesibacteraceae bacterium | reverse complement strand
TCAAGAATTTCGCCATGCCAGTCAGGATCGCAGGAAAGCGCGCGGCCCGCCATTGTCATGCTTGAGATACCCATCTGGCGGCCGTATCTGCGGCGTTCATCTCGCTGCTTACCTGATGCCTCCCACCGTTCACGCTGTCCTTGCTCCTTCCATTGCAAACACGCCTTTGCTCCGCCTTAACGGACCGTCGGCAGCGACCAGGCATGAGATTCCCCGCAAGGCTCAGTTCCTCAACCCCGGCCAGTCGGTGAAGGACCGTGCGGCGCTCTTCATCATCAAGGATGCCGTTGCTCGCGGCGCGTTGAAGCCCGGCGGGACCCTCGTGGAAGGCACGGCGGGCAACACAGGCATCGGGCGTGCGCTGGTGGGTGCGTCTATGGGTTTCAAGACCGTGATTGTGATCCCGGAAACGCAGAGCGAAGAGAAAAAGGACATGCTGCGCCTGGCCGGTGCGGAGCTGATCCAGGTGCCGGCGGTGCCCAACCGCAACCCGAACAATTATGTGCGCTACTCGGAACGTCTCGCCAACGAGCTTGCCAAGACAGAACCCAATGGCGCGATCTGGGCGAACCAGTTTGACAATGTCGCCAATCGCGATGGCCACATCGCGACCACTGGCCCGGAAATCTGGGAGCAGACGGACGGCAAGGTTGATGGCTTCATCTGCGCGGTCGGCACGGGCGGCACGCTCGCCGGCGTTGGTGCGGCCTTGCAACCAAAGGGCGTGACCATCGGTCTGGCGGACCCCAAGGGCGCGGCGCTCTACAGCTTTTACACCTCAGGCGAGTTCAAGTCTGAAGGCACCTCAATCACCGAGGGTATCGGCCAGGGCCGCGAGACGGCCAATTTGCAAGGCTTCCGGCCTGACAAAGCCTATTCGATCCCGGACACAGAAGCGCTGCCCATCGTGTTCGACCTTCTGGAAAAAGAGGGGCTTTGCTTGGGTGGATCGTCCGGCATCAATGTCGCCGGGGCCATGCGGCTGGCGCGCGATCTTGGGCCGGGCAAAACCATTGTCACCATCTTGTGTGACTATGGCACACGCTACCAGTCCAAGCTCTTCAAACCTGAGTTCTTGCGGTCCAAAGACCTACCGGTGCCGGCTTGGCTTGACCGTGAGCCTCAAGCGGTGCCGCAGGTGTTTGAAGAGGTTTAACCGGTACGTCGCTTCAGCCGGATCATGATTTGGTTTGCGGGCCGCGTTGTCATGCGGGCAACGGGGCGCACGGCGTCTGGGTCAATGACCTTAATATCGTAGCGGCGGATCAGCCGTGCCAGCACCAGCATGGCTTCAATGGTGGCAAAGGCAGCGCCTGAGCATAGCCGCTCTCCCTGCCCGAACGGGAGGTAGCACCCAGGCACCATCTCTGCCTCGCGGCCGGGTTTGAAGCGGTCCATGTCGAAGACGTCCGGATCATTCCAATAGGTCTGATGGCGGTGGAGCACCCAGGGTGCGATCATCACGAGCGCCCCCTTTTTGATGCGCTTGTCGCCCAGGCGGGTTTCTTTCAGCGCAACGCGTGGCAGGAAGGTAATCGGCGGATAAAGGCGCAAAGTCTCGCGGAACATGTTGCGCGTCTTGCTCAGTTTTTTCACCTGATCGATGGAGAGCGCGTCGTCACCGGCAATGCGGTCCACCTCGTCACGAACGCGCTCCCGCGTCGGCGTATGCATGGCCAAAATGTAGACCGCCCAGGTGAGCGCGCTGGCTGAGGTTTCGTGGCCCGCCAGAAAAAACACGCCGAGCTGATCGATCAGTTCTTCTCGCGTGAAGCCTTTGCCGGTCAGCGGGTCACGGGCTGCGATGACGGCTGATGCAATGTCATCAAACGTTCCGCCATCCTCACCCAAATGCCCGTCGATCATCTGACCCAGATAACCGCGAATACGGGCGCAGGCGGCCAGGACGTCGTCAGGCTGGGGCACCTTGGTCCAGGCTTTGTCCCAGATCAGCCGCACGACATTCACCTGCGCTGCGGCGCGCTCGAAGATCGCAAAATCGTCGAACACCTGATGCGCGATATCGGACTTCAGCGATGTGGAAAACACCGTCCGGCAGATGATGTCGGCGGCCAGATGCCCCATCGCTTTGTCCAGCGACAGCGGCTCTCCGGAGGCCGCGTGTTCGTCGTAGAGCGCCTCGGCATCATCCATCGCGGCGCTCATGGCGGTGAAGGCGCGGTTGATGCGCATGGCGGAGAATGCAGGGTCCACCATGGCGCGCTGACGCTTCCAGGTGTCACCAGAGGAGACGAAGATGGAATCGCCGATGAGCGCTTCGGTCGCGTTCACCATCAGGTCGCTTTTGGGAAAGCTTGCTGTGTCTTCCACCAACACTTGGCGAACTAGCTCCGGCGCATTGGCGATGACAATCGACCGACGGGAATAGCCAAGCGGCCCAATGGCATCGCGGTAGGCGGTGATCGGCAGCAGGCTTAAGAGGTCGCCATCGCCCTGACGCAGCACTCGGATCAGCGACACGATGGCTGGCAGTGAGACCGGGCGTGGTGGCCGGTATTGGTCGGAGGCCTTCACCTCACTTGGATCAAGAACTCGAAGCATAGGCTGATCGCGCGATGTGTCTCATCACGGCTAAGCATAAATCGTCTAGATTTGACACTCAAACATGTCGCATACTGTTGACATGGCGACGGCAACCACCAGCTCGGGAATGGTGATTGAGCCCCTGACGATCATGGGGTTTGCGTCAATCGATGTGTTCCATGCCTTTGTTTGGGGCCACATCGTCTTTGGCTCCGTTGGGCTGGTTGCTTTCTGGGTTCCGGTGGTTGGCAAAAAGGGTGGGCCGCTCCACCGCAACTTTGGCAAGGTGTTCACGGGCACCATGTTGTTGACCGGCGGATTTGCTACCCTGATCAGCCTAACGACGCTTTATGATCCGGCCGGCACGCACCCGCATTTGATGAGCCATCCTGACTTCGGCGATGAGGTGACGATCCGTGCCATCTTCGGCTGGCTGATGATCTATCTCGCCGTACTGACACTCAATCTCACTTGGTATGGTTGGCTTTGCGTGATGCACAAACGCGATCGGGCAGCCAACCGCACGCCGCTCAACTTGGCCTCGCAGGCGATTCTCTTGGTCGCCTCAATCAACTGCGCCTACCACGGCGTGGTCGATCTCCAACCCCTGATGATGGGCATTTCGACCATCGGCTTTGCAACCGTCGGGACCAACCTTTGGTATCTCTACAAGCCCAATGTCGACCCTAAGGATTGGATCCGAGAGCTTCTGAAAGGCTTGGTTGGGACGGGCATTTCCGTCTACACGGCCTTTTTCGCCTTCGGCGCTGTGCGGCTGTTGCCCGAAGCAGCCCTGACGCCAGCCTTGTGGTCGGTGCCGTTGGTCGTCGGCCTCTCGATTATCTTCTACCAGTGGTACAAACTAAGGCCGCGCCGGACTGTTGGCCGCGCTGGTCCGCCGGCACCGGCTGAGTAACAAACGCCTTAGCGCGTGGCGAAGACCACCGGATCGGGCGCCACTTCATCGAGCACTTTGGCCGATGAGATAACGCCCGGAACGCCGGCGCCTGGGTGCGTGCCGGCTCCCACCAGGAACAGGTTCTTGACCTCCTGGCTGATGTTGTGCGGGCGGAACCAGGCGCTCTGGAAGAGCTTGGGTTCGATAGAAAAGGCCGCTCCATGATAGGATGACAGGCGATCTTGGAAGTCTTGCGGCGTTAGCATATGCGACGTCACGATGGCTTCCGACAGGCAAGGCAGCATCGTCTCCTCCAGCCGCTTTTCGCTGGCCTGGCGATAGGGTTCGGCCTGCTTTTCCCAGTCTACCCCGCTTTGCAAATTGGGGACGGGCGAAAGGACGTAGAAACTGTCGCAGCCTTCCGGGGCAAGGGACGGATCGCTGGCCGTCGGCCGGTGGAGATAAAGCGAGAAGTCGTCGGCCAGTTTCTTGCGCGTGAAGATGTCTTTCAGCAGTTCTTCATAGCGCGGCCCAAGCTCCATGGTGTGGTGACCGCACTCCTCAAACCGACGGTTGGTGCCGAAGTACCAGACGAACAGGCTCATCGAAAAATCGCGCCGAGCGACCGCCGCATCGGTCCATTTGCGGCGCGGATGGTTGCGCAACAGCTTGGTGTGCGTCGTGCCCGCATCGGCATTGGATATGGTGATGGCAGCATCGAGCTTTTCTCCCGACTCCAGCGTCACGCCGATGGCGGTTCCCTCTTGAACGCGGATATGATCGACCGCCGCGTTGCAGATGACCTCGCCGCCCTGACCTTCAATAAGGTCCACCAGTCCGCGCACCAGTGCGCCGGTGCCGCCCATCGCGTAATGAACGCCGAACTTGCGCTCCAGATTGGCAATCAAGCAGTAGTAAGCCGTTGTTGTTAGTGGGGTTCCTCCAATCAGAAGCGGGTGGAACGAGAAGACGATCCGCAGGCGTGGGGCGGTGAAGTAGGCGCAGACCGTTGAATAGACCGACCGGTGGCCACCCAGCCGGATGAGGTCGGGGGCGGACTTCAGCGTGAACCAGAGCGAGTGGAACGGAACATCGGCCAGGTCTTCAAACGCGGTTTTGTAGATGTCAGCACTCGCGTCCATGAAGCGCTCGAAGCCATCCAGATCATCGGTATTGAACTTGGCGACTTCGGAGCGCATCGCGTCGGTATCACCGGAGTAGGTGAAGACGCGGCCATCATCGAAGCGGATCTTGTAGAAAGGGTCGGAGGCACGCAGATCGATATGGTCAGCGAAGCGCTTGCCGGCCAATTCCCAAAGCTCATCAAGCAGATAGGGTGCGGTGATGATGGTCGGGCCGGCGTCGAACGTGAAGCCGTCCTGTTGGTAGGTGTAAGCCCGCCCGCCCGGCTTATCGAGCTTTTCCAGCACCGTGACGCGGTAACCGCGAGCACCCAGCCGCACCGCTGCTGCCAGGCCGCCGAAGCCGGAGCCGATCACGATGGCGCGGGGGCGTTGGTCACTGGAGGTGTCAAGCATGATGGGGGCCTTGTGTGTCCAATAGAGTTGACGCTATCAGCTAGGGCATGGGTCGGCAATGTTGTCCCCTATGGTACGGTTGATGGCGCAAACGGTTCTCCTCACCCTCGGGCGATTGCCCAAAGCGCTTGATATTGCTCGCAGTTTTCAAGCCGCTGGCTGGCGGGTGATCATCGCCGAGCCGTTCGGTTGGCACTTGACCGGTCTGTCGCGCGCTGTGGCAAAAAGCTTCACCGTGCCCGCGCCCAATGATGGGGCAGAGGCCTATCTCAGCGCGCTGCTGGATCTCATAACCGCTGAAAGCGTCTCTCTTATCGTTCCGATTTCAGAAGAGACCATGCATGTCGCCGCGCTGCACGAGCGGTTGCCAGATGGCGTGACACTGCTCTGTCCGTCGCAGGATAAGCTGCTGGCGTTGCACGACAAATGGACGTTCATCGAGGTTGCCAAGAGTGTTGGCTTGCCGGTGCCTGAGACGGCCCTGCTCGGTACGCCGGAAGCCGAAGAATTGGGCGCCTCCGGCCCGGTGGTGGTGAAGGATCGGCTGGGCGCGTCAGGCGCCCATGTGCAGTTCGTTGAACAAGGCGGCGCGCTACCGACAAGGCCAGGTGCGATCGTTCAACGTCGTCTCAATGGGCGGGAAGTAAGTAGTCTTACGATGATCCGACCGCGGGACGGCGCGGTCCGGCATGGGTCCGGATCGGTCCGGGAGCGGTCCGACGGTGGGGAAACGGTGTCCTATCGCCCGGTAATCCGGGACGGAACGGTATCAACCGTGTTCGAGCGGTTGGAAGATAATGATCCGGACCATCAAGCCGTGCTCGACTACATACGCACTTTCTCGCAGGTGTTTTCCGGTACGAGTTTTTGCGGATTCGACTTCATCATTGGTGAGGATGGCAGGGCTGTCGCCTTTGAGTGCAATCCAAGAGCCAACAGTGGCCTGCATTTTTGGCAAACGGCGGACATCGCCGGGGCCTTGCTTGATCCTGATTTTCGACCGCGCTTCAAACCCAAGCGCCTCTTGCAGCAACTCTACCCGACGCTCACTCTTTGGTGGGGGTCGCTCGGCACATGGCCGCGTTACCGGCAGATCGCTAAAGCCTTGTTTTCAGCGACAGATGTCAGCTGGTCCTGGCGCGATCCTCTGCCTTTTATCCTCCAAACGCCGGCAACTTGGCCCATCCTGAAACAGGCGATTTTTGAAGGTCGTCCGCTGGGCAAAGCGGCGATTGTCGACATTGGCTGGTTCGACCATGGAATGGTTGAAATCGACGTGCCATCCGAACAAGTGTCAACTTTGCATGACGCATAGCGGCTGTTAAGCTTTGTTGACAGTATGGAAAGAATAGTGAGTTTCTTGTGACGCAACGGCCTGCCTTCCCCTTTTCGGCTATTGTTGGCCAGGAATCAATGAAAACCGCGCTGCTTTTGTCGGCCGTCGATCCCACGATCGGCGGGGTTCTGGTGTTTGGTGATCGGGGAACGGGCAAATCGACCGCGGTTCGCGCGCTGGCGCAGCTGTTGCCGAAAATGAAGGTGGTGCCGGGTTCGCCTTACAACATCGATCCGGCAACGGTGGACGACCCGGATGTGAAGTCGCGGCAGGTACCGGTACCGGTGGTCGACCTGCCGCTTGGGGCAACCGAGGACCGTGTCGTCGGTGCGCTCGATATCGAAAAAGCGTTGAGCGATGGCGAGCGGGTGTTTCAGCCTGGCCTGTTGGCGCAGGCCAATCGCGGCTTTCTCTACATTGATGAGATCAACCTTCTGGAAGACCATCTGGTGGACCTGCTTCTGGACGTGGCGGCCTCCGGAGAGAACGTTGTGGAGCGCGAGGGCTTGAGCGTGCGTCACCCAGCGCGTTTCGTGTTGATTGGATCCGGCAACCCGGAAGAGGGGGAGCTTCGCCCGCAGCTTCTGGATCGCTTCGGCCTGTCGGTGGATGTGGCGACGCCGGAAGAGGTGCCGCTGCGCATCGAGGTGGTGAAGCGGCGCGATGCCTATGACCGCGACCCAGCAGACTTCGTGACCAAATGGAAGCGACGGGATAGCACAGTGCGCAGAAGCATCGTGAAGGCGCGCGAACGGCTCGACGATGTCTCTGTTCCCGATGAGGTGCTCACCCAGGCGGCACAGCTGTGCATGACGCTCGGCACCGATGGTCTGCGCGGTGAGCTGACCCTCATGCGAGCCGCCCGCGCGCAGGCTGCGCTCAAAGGCATGGACTCTGTGACGACCGAAGCACTCACTATGGTCGCTCCCATGGTGCTCAGCCATCGTCTGCGGCGTAATCCGCTCGATGATAGCCGCGCCTCGACCCGCGTGGAGCGGGCCGTTGAGGAGATGCTGCCCTGATGGAGGCCCTTGCCGACCTTGCCGGTGAAACAGATGCTTCGCGGGCAGGGCCGGACCCCTCCGCTCTTTGGGCTGATGCTCTGTTGGCGACGGCCTTGGTGGCGCTTGATCCTTCCGGCTTTGGCGGGCTTTGCGTGCGCGCCCATGCTGGACCGGTGCGCGACAGGCTGTTGGAAGCGTTTCATGATGTGGTGCCGGACGGCATGCCAGTGCGACGCATGCCGAGCCATATCGGCGATGAGCGGCTGTTGGGCGGGCTTGATATGCCGGCCACGCTGAAGGCCGGCCGCCCCATCACCCAGAAGGGTCTGCTGACCGAGGCCGATGGCGGGGTGCTGATTGTGCCGATGGCAGAGCGGCTGGAACCGCTCACCGCCTCTAGGCTGACGCAGGCGCTCGATCAGGGAACGGTAATGCTGGAACGCGATGGGCTGACTGCGCTGCTCGACGCCAAGGTCGGTCTGATCGCGCTGGATGAGGGCATTGGTTCCGAAGAAGCGCTGCCGCTGGCGCTTGCCGACCGGCTCGCTTTCCGATGCGATCTCACCACGCTTTCGATCCGTGACATGGCCGAGCCTGTCTTATCGAAAGACGATCTGATAGCGGCCTTGCCTGCTTATCAGGCAATGGAAACAGATGATGAGCTGGTCGCCACGCTTGCGACCTTGGCAACGGCCTTTGGCGTCTCGTCGGTGCGGTCCCTATTGTTTGCCATCCGCACGGCCAAAGCAGTGGCCGTCCTTTCCGGTCTTGAAGCCCCCGATGGCATGGCCATTGAAACGGCCGCCCGTTTGGTGATCGCCCCACGGGCAACCCGTCTGCCGGCAGAGGAAGCGCCTCCACCCGATGATATGCCACCGGAGGAGTCCGATCCGCCTCCGCCCGATGAGGGCGATGACCAGGCAAAAGCGCAGGAAGAGGACACCGAAGACCAGCCGGCCCCGGATGGCCCCCTGGAGGACCGCGTGGTGGAGGCCACAATGTCCGCCATCCCCGAACAGCTTCTGGCGCGGTTGGTTGCCAAGGAAGCGCTTGGCCGTGCTGGCGCCCGGTCGCAGGGTGGCCAGGGTGCGCGGCGGGCCGACAAGATGCGCGGCCGGCCCATCGGCTCGCGGCAAGGCCGGCTTGATGGGCGATCGCGCCTGCATCTGATTGATACGCTGCGTGCAGCCGCACCCTGGCAGCCGCTTCGTCGTGGACGCGGCGAGCGACAGGGCCTTGTGGTGACCAATGAGGATGTGCGGGTTCGCCGTTTCAAACAGCGCGAAGAAAGCGTGACGATCTTTGTGGTCGATGCGTCCGGTTCAGCGGCGCTGCATCGGCTTGCTGAGGTCAAGGGAGCGATTGAGTTGCTGCTGGCCGAAAGCTATGCGCGCCGTGATCTGGTGGCGCTCATTGCCTTTCGCGGCACTGACGCTGAGTTGGTGCTACCACCCACACGTTCGCTGGTTCGAGGCAAACGGCTGCTTGCCGGACTTCCCGGCGGCGGCGGGACGCCGTTGGCGCAAGCGCTTGATGCCGGCTTGGCGCGTGCCAGCGACAGTGGGCGTGCTGCGCGTACCCCGCGTCTGGTTGTTCTCACCGACGGACAGGCCAATGTCGGCTACAATCCGGAAGGCGGCAGGGCGCAGGCGCGAGAAGATGCCATGATGGCGGCCAAACGCATCGCAGGGTATGGCATTGCGGCCCTCTTTATCGACACAAGCCCGCGCCGCAATCCACGCGCGCAGGAGTTCGCCACTGCGATGGGCGCGGCCTATCTGCCGCTCCCGCATCCCAACGCGGCTGGGCTGAAGGCGTTGATCGATCCAGACTCGCCTGTACGAAAGGTCGGCTGATGTTGATGCCGACCACCTCCCTTTCCTGGCCCTCTCACGCCCGCGCATGGCCGCACCACATCCATAGTCGGTTCGTTGAGGCGGCGGGGTTCCGTTGGCACGTCCAGGAGATGGCCCCTGATACCAAGGACGCACCTTGCTTGCTTCTGCTTCACGGGTCGGGTGCCTCGACCCATACCTGGCTGGATATGATGCCGGGGCTTGCCGAGCGGTTTCGCGTCATCGCGATTGATCTGCCGGGGCATGCCTTCACCGAGCAGCCGCCGGTCTATCGGCCGACATTGCAAAGGGTCTCGGCGCTGATTGCCGAACTGCTTTTGGTCTTGGGGAGCACGCCGGAGCTTGTGGTCGGGCATTCGGCAGGCGCGGCGATTGCCGTGAAAATGGCGCTCGATCATCGGCTGCGGCCGAAGGCGATCATCAGCTTCAACGGAGCCTTTCAACCGTTCGACGGTGTTGCCGGGACGCTCTTCCCAGCGCTTGCGAAACTGTTGGTGGTGAACCCTTTCACGCCGCGCCTCTTCTCATTCACCGGGCGCAACAGGCGCCGCATTGTTCGTCTGATTGAGGGCACGGGTTCGACGATCAGCGATGAAGGGCTGACCTATTATCAGACACTGGTTTCCTCACCCGTACATGTTGCGGGTGTCTTGTCGATGATGGCCCATTGGGACCTGGAGCAGCTCATGCGCGATATCCGCACCCTTGATGTGCCGCTGCATCTCATTGTTGGAGAAAACGACCGTGCCGTTCCGGCAGACGTGTCGGCGGAAGTTGCCGATGGGGTCGCGGTCGCAACGCTGGAGCGATGGGCTGGGCTTGGGCATTTGGCGCATGAGGAAGCGCCGGATAAGGCCAATGAGGCTATCCTCGCCGTCGCACGAACCGCTGGTCTGATCGGTCAATGATGGCCGCCGTGTACAAGGCGGCGGTGCGTTGCTAGCGTTGGGTGCGACATAAAGGGAGACAGGCAAGCAGGCATGTCGATACCGGCCTTCAAACAAAGCTTGCAGATGGGGTGGAACGAGACCGCTTGCCGGGAGCTTATCCGGCGCGGTTCGAAGAGCTTCTATGCTGCCTCGCTTCTATTGCCGCAGCGGGTGCGCAAGCCGGCTTATGCGCTTTATGCCTTTTGCCGCCTGTCCGACGATGCCGTAGACGCCAAGGACGCTCCGGCGGATGCCGTGGCGCGGCTGCGCGAACGGCTCGATCTTGCCTATGCCGACACGCCCAAGGCGATCCCTGCCGATCAGGCTTTCGCTGACATGGTCAAGAGCTACGCCATGCCCAAGGCGCTGCCTGAGGCGCTATTGGAAGGGCTGGAGTGGGACTCCGAGGGTTGGGGACCTGAGACTTTCTCCGATGTCTGTGCCTATAGCGCGCGGGTGGCGTCGGCCGTCGGTGCGATGATGACGGTCATTATGGGTGTGCGTGATCCGGGCACCCTGGCGCGGGCCTGTGATCTCGGCGTTGCCATGCAGCTCACCAACATTGCCCGCGATGTGGGCGAGGATGCGCGCAATGGTCGGATCTATCTACCGCGCCAATGGCTGCGCGAGGCGGGTGTCGATCCTGAAGCGTTTCTCGCCAATCCCGTCTTCGATGCGCGCATTGCGGCCTGTGTGGAGCGTCTTCTAGGTGAGGCGGAAAGTCTCTATGACCGCTCTCTTGCCGGCATCGGGGAACTACCTGCCGATTGCCGCCCGGCCATCCATGCGGCGCGGAAAATCTATCGCGAGATTGGTCGCAAGTTGGCACAGCAGGGATTCAACTCGGTGGATCAGCGCGCCGTTGTTTCCAAGGGCCGCAAGCTGGCCTTGCTTGGTGAGGCGATGAAGGCGGCCGTTTGGCCGGCGCCGACGCTTGTAGCTCCGCCCTTGGACGAGACGCGTTTTCTGGTGGAGGCGGTGCCATCGGCGCCGCAACCGGGGACGCCTAGCACCAGTGGCGATGTGAAATCCGTAGAGCGGGCCTTTGAGCTTTTGGAAGAACTGGCCAAGCGGGAACGGGCGCAGCAAATGGCGAGCCGGCAGGCGGATCGTTCGCCGTCGCCGTCCCAGCCGGTGTAGCGGCCATGAGCCTTTCCTGGTCCCCTGCCGTCTTCTGTGTCCTGGTGCTCGCGGCCGCGATGACCGGCGGCTATTACCGTCCCGGGACCTGGTATCGCGAGCTTGATAAGCCGGCCTGGACGCCGCCGGACCTTTTGTTCCCCATCGCCTGGTTCATCCTCTACGCCATGATGGCGGTCGCGGCCTGGTTGGTCTACGAAATCGCTGGTCTTACGGGCGGTGCTGTGGCGCTCAGCCTTTGGGCGATCCAGCTCATCTTCAATGCTTTGTGGTCCTATTTCTTTTTCGGTCTGAGGCGCATGAACCTTGCGCTTTATGATGTTGCCGCTCTTTGGATCATGATTTTGGCGACCATCATCGCGTTCTGGATGATCACGCCGCTCGCCGGCGCCCTGATGCTGCCCTATCTCGCTTGGGTGAGTTTCGCAGCGTTCCTGAATTGGACGTTGCTTCAACGGAACCCAGAAGCGGGCGCGGCCTGACGCGAGGCAGGTCTGAAGCGCCTGGGCTCGTCCACAGCGTTGAGAGAGCGGCATGAGCGCCAATGTCTTCAAACTGATCGAGTTGTTCCTGTTCTTCGGGGCATTTTTTGCGTTCTGTCTTTGGCAGATCCGCTCGGTCGACAAGTCGATCGCCGAGGACAAGGCGCGCAAAGCCGAAGAAGACCCGAAAGCCTAGGAAGCGGTCCCCCAGTCAGCTGCTGATTAGGGCCAGCGGGTACGTCGCGGCATCCGGAAGGGCAGCTTGAGTTTCACGCCCGGGTTCTTGAAACGGTCGAGGTTGAGGCTCTCATGCACGGCGGGGCAGACCTCACCATTCAGCACCGTTTCGAAGGCGTTGCGCGTGTAGAACGGCGCATCCTCCAGCGTCTTGATCAGCTTGGTCCGAGAGGGCGCTTCGGACCGCACGCTGCGGGCGACACCCCAGAACCCCTTGTCGAGCGCCACATCGGGCGGTGGGTCGAAGGGAATCGCGATGCCGTCCCGTCCGACATGGAGAGCAACCGGCTTATGCCGGCCCGAGCGTTCCAGCGGATCGTAGAGAAGAGCTGTGCCGTCTGCTGTTTTGGCACGCGCCCAGCTCCAGCCTTTGAAGTCGGCTTCCAGGGCCGCGCTGCCCCAATTGCTGTCGGCATAGCCATGGCCGGTCCAGGCGAGCTTGGGTTTTTCAAACCGCACTTCCATATGGCCGGCTGGCGCATACGGCCACCAGCGGTGCCGGACCTTGCTGTCGAGGACGAGGCTGGACGGTTGCCAGATGCTGGGCGTGAAACGGATCTGCCCGCGCAGGCGGCGCGGGAGAGGCACTGTGACTTCATCCACATCGACGACGAGCGTGCTGCCTTCCCAGGAAAGCTGGCTCGGCCCGACGGTGAAGCTGTCGGCGGTGCGCGATAGCGCGGCTTCGCCACGCTCGGTCATCGCCCAGCGGTTGGGGGCTCCTGGCTTCAGCCCGTACAGCGCGACATTGATGGAGACATGGTCGCTCGGTTGGCTGCGGCCGTCCCAGGCGTAATAGGGCGAGAACACGCTGCCGACAAAGGCGATGACGGTGATGCCGTGGCGGCCGTCATCGCTTAGGCCGTCAAGGTACCACCAATGGTAACCGTCTGGCGCGACGGGCGCATTGAAGTGCGGTCGGCGATGAGTTGGGCTGCTGCGATCCGCCCCGAGAGCGCTGCCATCGGCACGCCCGGCCCCGGATGTACGCTGCCGCCGGCTAGGTAAAGTCCCGGTATCGCCGTCCGATTGTCCGGGCGCTGAAAACTGGCGAAGGGTGCGTGGTTCGCGCGGCCATAAAGGGCTCCGCCCGTCGCGGGGAACTGCTGGTTGAACCCGCGCGGATCGGTGGGCCGGCTCATCGCCGGAGCGACGGTCACTGACAGGCCGCATGCCTGAAGGCGGTTCATGCTGCGATCCAGACATGCTTGCATCTCCTTGTCGCTTAGTGTGTGCCCATCGCCAACTGGAGGCGCGTTGATCACCATCAACATGCGTTCGGCATCATCAGCCGGAGGGGTGGTTCCCTCCGCCGAGCGATCCTGCGCGCAGATGTAAACGGTCGGATCGTTCGGGTATCGATGCTGCCGGAAGACGGCCTCGAATTCTTCAGGATAATCCCTACCGAAGAAAACGCTATGATGAACAAGGGGAAAACCTTGGATTTTTGCTTTAAGGGTCCAAGCAATTGCGGCGAGAGACCGTTTTTCAGTTGGCACGGCTTGGGCAGCGCTGATGACATCGGGGCCGAAAAGACCGGCCCCCAGGGCTGATGCGTCTGCATTGACCATGATGGCGTCGGCGGTCAGCCGTTCGCCACTTTTCAGTGTGACGGCACGGGCCCGTCCGCCTTCGACCTCGATCCTATCGACCGGGCAACTGGTGCGGACGGTGACGCTTTTTTGCTGGCAGGCCGCCTTTAGGGACTGAGCTAGCGCTCGCATGCCGCCCTTCACCAGCCAGACACCCGCCAGTTCAACATGCGCGATCAGCATCAGCGTGGCAGGTGCGAGGAAAGGGGATGCGCCAGTGTAGGTGGAATAGCGCCCGAATAGTTGAACAAGGCGCGGATCGCGAAAGCGAGAAGAGAGCGACTTCCAAAGCGTGGAAAAGGGTTTGACGGCGAAACCCTTGGTGCCGAGCCCCATGCTCATACCGAGCATGGATGGTTTGGAGGAGCGCAGGAAGGGTTTTTCCAGAAGGCGGTAGATTTCTGCCGCTTCCTTGGCGAAGTCCCGAAAGTTTTTGGCATCCTGCGGCCCGCAAAAGGCGCCGATGGCATCTGCGCTGCGATCAAGATCGGCAAACAGATCCAGATGACCTGTATCGTCCCAGGCGTGGCGGGCTAGGAGATCTGCCTTGGTGAGCGCGACGGCCTCGTCGAAATTGAGACCTGCTTCATCAAACAGCACGTCGAACACCCATATCATGGTGAAAACGGTCGGGACGCCATCCATCGTGGCTTGATCGTCGCCTTGACCAACCTGCACGGCGCGCATTTTGCCGCCGATTTCCGGCTGTGCTTCCAAAATCGTGACATCCAGACCTTGGCCGGCCAGGGCCAGAGCGGCTGAAAGGCCGCCAACACCTCCGCCGACGATGAGGACGCTGTCTTTGTGCATGGTCGGTTTGTTTTCCCTTCCTTGCGCCAGATGAGCAAGGCACGGCCTTTCTATGCGACGACCGCATGGGCGCGACTGTCAAATTATATTGACAGTTCGTCGAGTCGCGTTAGTCTGACACATCTGGGAAACGCCCTAGGCGTCGCCCTGGACTAACCATGAGCCTGCCCTTTGTTGGCAGCCGGGACCCGGGAGAGTTGAGCATGGATGTGACCGCACGGATCGACACCGCTCTGAGGGCCGCATTGGCCGGCACCCAGGGTAAGGACGCACCGCCCAAGCTCGCTGAAGCCATGCGCTATGCTGTTTTTCCCGGCGGCGCGCGCGTTCGCCCGCGGCTTTGTTTGGCGGTTGCGCATGCTTGCGGCATGGATCAGCCGGGTCTCACGCAGGCGGCTGCTTGCTCTGTTGAGCTCCTTCACTGCGCGTCTTTGGTGCATGACGATATGCCGTGCTTTGACGATGCGACGACGCGGCGTGGCTTGCCTTCGGTGCACGCTGCCTTTGGAGAGCCGCTGGCGCTTCTGGCCGGCGATGGTTTGATCGTTCTTTCATTTGAGATTCTCGCGCGTGCGGGCGCAGCCGAACCCAGCCGCTTGGCTGGACTGGTGACGACCGTCGCCGGGGCTGTCGGCATGCCGCACGGCATTGTTGCCGGGCAGGGCTGGGAAAGCGAAACCCATGTGCCTGTTGAAGCCTATCACCGCGCAAAAACTGGAGCGCTGTTTGTTGGTTCGGCCATGGCTGGTGCTGTCTCCGCAGGTGCCGATCCAACCCCTTGGCGCGCGCTCGGCGACTCCTTGGGCGCGGCCTATCAGGCGGCCGATGATCTGCGCGATGCGTTGATGTCGAGCGAGGAGCTCGGCAAGCCAGCGCATCAGGACACGGCCCATGACCGGCCGAGCCTGGTGACCAGTTGTGGTATCCAAGAAACGGCGGCGCGAGTTGAAGGTCATGTGCGGGCAGCGATCGCTGCAATCCCGGACTGTGAAGGTGCGGCGAACCTTGAAGGGCTCATCCTGAGCGAAGCCAAGCGGCTGAAGCCGAAAAGCCTGGACCAAGCTGCCGCCTGATACCGATACCCCACTCACGCCTGGAGTTGCTGTTTTGGCGTTGCTTACTTCCCAATCGCCCGACCCTTCCGCTAGCGGCGGCATGCGGGGCGGGCTAAGGGGCAGCATGGGTGATGACGGCAATCGTAAACTGAGTTGGCGGGCGCGCTTTGTGCAGTGGCGCAACGGGTTGTTGCAGCCCCCGGCCTTTCTGCGCTGGGCCGCCCGCTTCCCTCTCACGCGACCGCTTGCGCGCCGGCGCACCTCCGATCTGTTCGATCTGGTCACCGGCTTTGTCCACACGCAGATTGTAACGGCCTGCCTTGAGGTTGGCTTGCTCGATCCGATGCGGGCGAAACCCGCATCCCTTGCTGAGCTATCGGCTGCATCCGGGCTTGATGAGGAGGCAGCATTGCGCCTGGTGCGCGGGGCGGTGGCGCTTGGTCTCGTCGAAAGCGTCGGAGATGATCTCTATGCGCTGGGCGAGCTCGGCGCGGCGCTCGTCAGCAATTCCGGTATCACGTCAATGGTACAGCATCACCGGATTCTCTACGACGATCTGCGCGATCCGGTCAGCCTCCTGAAGGATCGGCAATCGCCTACCCGTCTGTCGCAGTATTGGGCGTATGCCCAGGCTGGCGCGCCAGATGATCTCGCCGCCGATGCCGTCGGTGATTACAGCGCATTGATGGCGGCCTCGCAGAGCTTCATCTGCGATGAGGTGCTCGACGCCTATCCGCTCAGCCGTCATTTGCATCTGTTGGACATTGGCGGCGGTGAAGGTCGCTTCGCGCAAGCTGCGCTGAGTCGTGCGCCGAACCTTCGTGCGACCGTGTTTGATCTGCCGGCCGTCGCCGAGCGGGCTAAGAACCGCCTTGCCAATAGCGATCTTCAATCGCGATTCGATGCGGTGGGCGGGAGTTTTTTTGCCGACGAGCTGCCGCGTGGCTGCGACCTCATTTCCCTGGTGCGCATCCTCCACGATCACGATGATGACAAGGTGCTGCATCTGCTGCGGCGCATTCGTGAGGCTGTGGACAGCAAAGCCCGGCTTCTGATCGCCGAGCCGCTCGCCGCGACGCCGGGCGCCGAACGTGCTGGCGATGCCTATTTCGGGTTTTACCTCCTCGCCATGCGGTCGGGCCGGCCGCGTACCGAAGCGGAGCTTTCTTCGCTTCTTTCCCAGGCCGGTTTTCGCCTGGATGCGCGTCCGCGCACGGCCACTCCCCTTCTTGTGCGGGTTCTGATCGCACGCCCTGTCTAAAGCTTGAAAGACGTAAGGGGAAAATCCGACTCTAAGTGTCAATCCAACTTGACATTAGAGTGTGTCAAATTAGAGTGTCATTGAATGGTAACAGCTAGCCGGATGAGGGAGGCCGTCGCCTGTGCCGCAACCACGCACCACGCAAGCCATTGTTTTGGAGGGCCCGGAGCAGCTTCGGCTGAGCCCGCTCCCCTTGGATGCGCCGGCTTCGGATGATTTGGTTGTCGACATTGAGTGGAGCGGAATCTCAACTGGAACAGAGCGGCTGTTGTGGAACGGCACGATGCCGCCCTTCCCGGGCATGGGCTATCCGCTTGTCCCTGGCTACGAGTCGGTGGGCCGTGTGGTCGATGCCGGCGCGGATGCTTCTCACAGAATTGGCGATCATGTGTTTGTGCCCGGCGCGCGTTGCTATGGCGATGTACGCGGCCTTTTCGGTGGGGCAGCAAGCCAGGTGGTTGTGCCCTCGAAACGGGCGCCGTCTATTGGCGATGGGCTGGGCGAAGATGCCGTTCTCTTGGCGCTGGCTGCCACTGCCTATCATGCGCTGGCAGCCTCCCAAACCAAACAGCCAAATGCCGAGCTTCCTGACCTTATCGTTGGCCACGGTGTACTTGGACGCCTTCTGGCCCGCCTGGCGGTCGCGCTCGGCGAAGATGCGCCGACGGTTTGGGAAACCAACCCCGTCCGGTCAGCCGGTGCGACGGGCTATCAGGTCATCGATC
>JBHJIX010000067.1:0-9325 GCA_050043025.1 Cohaesibacteraceae bacterium | reverse complement strand
ATGCGGCGTCTGTCATGGTGGCGCGGTCGTAGAGGATCGCGCCAGTGGGGAAAGATGCCAATTGCTGCTTTGAACGGTTATTCCGCCGGAGCGCTGGCCGCACGCTGTGGGGTTCCATCCCGCTCGCCGCGCTCACTGCTGGCCCAGCGCGGACGCTCGAAGAAGAAGCGGCCGAAACCGACCTTCTGCTCAATCCTGTATCCGATGAGTGGTCTAACGGTAGCAACAAGGTTCGTGAGGAATGAGAGCAGGCCGGCATCCGGTATCAGGCCGAAGCGAATCCCTAGCTCGCGAACAACGACCATCGGCAGGAAGAAGGCAAGATAGATGACGATGGAGCGCGCGCCCATGTATGCGAAGCCGCGCCCGACCAAGCTCTTCACGATCAGCGAGGCGGTAATGACCACGGCCAACGCACCAAGGCCCCCAAGGGCCAGCGACAGGATCGGCAACTGGCTGATCGGACGGACTTCGCCCAACACCTCGACACTGGTGAACACGGCGGCGGTGTTGATGATGGCCCAGGCGCCCAAGAACCCGAGCGCCAAGAGCGGCCGATTGGATGCGCGATCCGCCAGGCCAAAGGCATAGCCGGCAAGCGCATAACCTGCATAAAAATAGACAAAGCGGGCCGCGAACTCATCGACCAAAAGATAGCCTGTCGAGATCGGCGCGATTTCTAACGCCGCTCCGAACGCGAGCATCAGCCAGACCGGGAGCGCCTTGGTCAGCCTGGTGACCAGGAAGAAGATCGGCAGCATGTAGATGAACCACAGGGTGCCATAGGGCTCGTAGAGCGCCGTCAGCATGTTTGGCAAAATGGTCTCTGGCTCGCCAGCCAGTAGGCCGCATTTGAAGGCACAGTGAATGGCCATCCAAAGCAGATAGAAATAGGCAAAGTGAACGATTTTGCGATCGATGTAGCGCCGCCACGGCGCATCGATGGTCTTCATCAGGAACAGGCCGGCAATGAAAAAGAAGTCCGGCATGCGGAAGGGCTGCGCCCAGGCAACGATGGTGCCCATCCAGGATGTTTCGCCGAGATCAGCCTCCACGCCCAAAGTGGAATGCATCATCACGACGAAGAGGATGCAGATCCCCTTGGCAACATCGACCCAATCCACCCGGCCATCCGGTGTGAAGAAAATCGGTGGCGTTTTGCCGGTCGGCATAGGCTGATTGGAAGCAGTGGCTGCGGCAAGGCGCATGAAATGATCCTTCCATGGCCCGCATCTACGCGCCAACAAGACTAAAATGGTCGCCTTCCCCACCTTGAAACTACCAAGGACAGGCCGTTTTTTCGACGAATTGTCAGCATTAGGGTTAAGCCGACCCTAGCGGCAGGAAGGGTCGGCCGGCGAACCGAAGTGTTTACTGGGTCTTAAGCCGGAAAGCCCATCAATGAAGGGCAAGCGGCCACCCTCTGTCCAGCGAGCCCCTTAACCTTTGAGGCCAACGAATGGCGCGTAATCGTCGCCCACAAACGCACGCCCAACGCATTGAGCCGAGCTTTGGCGGCAGTGGAACGCCTAGCCGGCGTCAGGGTGCCTCGGAGACCAGGTCGGCGCGGCCTTCTTCATCGGGTGGCAACCGCAAACGGCCGGCTGGACGACGCAAGCGCAAGGGTCGCGGCTCAAGTAGCGGCGGTTTTGGCCGTTTTTTTGGCCGCATGGTCTATTGGAGCGCAGTGTTGGGTCTTTGGGCCTTCATTGGCCTTGCTGGAGTCATCGCCTATCACGCCATGCAACTGCCACCTGCTTCCGAGTGGCGGGTGCCGGAGCGTCCGCCGAATGTGCGCATTCTGGCCAATGACGGTCAGCTGCTGGCCAATCGCGGCGACACCGGCGGCGAACAAGTGCGGCTTGAGCAGCTGCCCGCCTATCTGCCCCAGGCGGTGATTGCGATTGAAGATCGTCGTTTCCACCGACATTTCGGGCTTGACCCGATCGGCCTTGCGCGCGCGATGACGGTGAATGTGCGCGAGGGACGGCTGGTCCAGGGCGGCTCAACGCTGACCCAGCAGCTTGCCAAGAACCTGTTTCTGACGGCCGATCGCACAATTAGCCGCAAAATCCAGGAGCTGATCCTCGCCGTGTGGCTGGAGGCCAGTTACTCCAAGGATCAAATTCTCGAGCTGTACTTGAACCGTGTGTATCTGGGCGCCGGCGCTTATGGCGTCGATGCTGCGGCCCGCCGCTATTTCGGTAAGTCAGCCTCGGAAGTGACACTGGCCGAGGCGGCTATCCTTGCTGGCCTCTTGCGCGCGCCCTCGCGATGGGCGCCGACGCGCAACCCCGAAGGCGCTGAGGCCCGCGCTGCAACTGTTCTGCAAGCGATGGTGGAGTCCGGGTTTATTACCGAGGAAGAGCGCGATCTGGCCCGAGCCAACCCGGCGGCGACCATGGACCGGGCGCGCCGTGGCGCCGCCAACTATGCCGCTGATGCTGTGATGGAGGAGCTCGACCACATCCTTGAGCTCATTGATGGTGACATCACCGTGGAGACAACGGTCGACCCGTATCTTCAGGCGCGCGCCGAGTTGGCGCTCCGCTCCGGATTGGGCGAGCAAGAGGATACAGACCTTCAAGGTGCCATTGTGTCTGTCGATGGAACTGGCGCCATCCGCGCACTCGTTGGCGGCCGCGATTACCAGCAGAGCCAGTTCAACCGCGCCACGGATGCGCGCCGGCAGCCAGGCTCAGCCTTCAAGCCGTTCGTCTATCTCGCCGCCTTGGAGCAGGGTCTAAGCCCGGCAACCATCCGCAACGACGCGCCGGTTCAGTTCGGCGATTGGTCGCCTGAGAACTATAGCCGCGAGTATCGCGGGTCGGTGTCTCTCGCCGATGCCTTGGCGCTTTCGCTTAACACCATCGCGGCGCAGCTTGCTTATGAAGTGGGTCCGCAGCGCGTGATCAACACGGCCGAACGGCTGGGTATCCAATCCCAGATGGAGCGTAATGCCTCCATCGCGCTCGGCACGTCGGAAGTCACGCCAGTGGAGCTGACGGCCGCCTATGCGCCCTTTGCCAATGGCGGCTATGCCGTCGCGCCCTACATGGTTGAGCGCATCCGCGATGAGTCTGGCGCCATTCTCTACAGCCGAGAGGCCGCTGGCTTCGGACGCGTCGTCGATCTAGGTCATTTGCATGCGATGAACGCGATGCTGTCGCGGACGCTCATCATAGGCACCGGTCGTCGCGCCGCGCTGGGAACTTGGGTCGGCGCAGGTAAAACCGGCACGACGCAGGGCCTGCGCGATGCCTGGTTTGTCGGGTACACCGCCAATCTCACCACAGGTGTTTGGATTGGCAAAGATGACAACACACCGATGGATGGCATCACTGGGGGAGGCCTGCCGGCAACTGTGTGGCAAGCCTACATGACCGATGCTCATATTGGCGTTCCGGTTGCCATGTTGCCGGGAACTGATCCAGCAAGTCTGGCGAGCCTTGATCCCTCTGCCATTATCGGTCAGCAGCCTATTCCGGGCGTCAGTGTAGGCCCAACCAGTCCGGCGGGACGCCAGCAGGACCCGTCCGCAATCGTGCTGCCGACCCAACCTTCCAGTGGCTCAAACCCGATCTCGCGGTTTATCGGTCAGCTCTTTTAGAGCTTGATGTTTTGTCGCGTTTTCGGACGCAAGACCGGTATCCACTTTTGCTGCAAACGCTTCAGTCGAAGCGGATGGCCATCAACTGCTTCTCAGCCGCTTTAAGCGCCCGCTGACCAGCTTTCCAGTCTGGCTCCAGTTTAGAGACCGTGCGCCAGAAAGCACGGCTGTGGTTCATTTCTGCCAAATGCGCGACCTCGTGGGCCACCAGATAGGTCTGCGCCTCCCGCGGTGCCATCATCACACGCCACGAGAATGTTAGTACTCGAGCCGAAGAGCAAGACCCGCTCTGGCTGCGCGGATCACGGAAGCGCAGTGCCGATGGACGCCGTTCCAAGCGGTCCGCCAACGCCAGGGCGAGGGGCGTAAGCTTTTGTTCTGCTTCGTTTTTCAGGTATCCAGCAAGGCGCGGCATGATCCGGTGCGACGCGCCTGGTACCCGTAAAACGCGTTCCGGCTCACGGACCACCGTGCCGCGCACTCGCCCGGTCGAGACAATGTGCCAGTCGATACCGTCGAGCGGGATGGTTGCTGGATAGGGGAGCGCGCCGGCATCGGCCAGCTCCGGCGCATTGCTGTCGATCCAGCGAGCGCTCTGCGACAGGAAGGTATGGGCTGCGCTTGCAGGCGTTCCAGGCGGAACAGTGAGTTTTCCATCACCGCTTCGCGGATCGAAACGCAGGATCATCCGACGGGCATTCGCGTGGACACGAACCCTTAGCGGACGTGGGACGCCGCGCACAAAGACCTCATCGGGCATAGCCAGCGGCGGAACTGCTTCACCGATCAATCGGCGGCCGCGTGTTAGAAGTGGCTTGAAAATCATACCCTCGGTGCCTCAAGGAAGAGGCAGGTTCCAACTGCCGAATCGAAGGATCGCATACGATGAGCATGCCACGTTTTCACCTTGCCTTCCCGGTTGATGACCTAACAGCCGCACGGAACTTCTATGGTGAGCTGCTCGGTTGTCCTGAAGGGCGCTCGACTGACGACTGGATCGATTTCAATCTGTTCGGCCATCAGATCGTTGCGCACCTCGCGCCGGAAGAAATCGGCGAAGCTGCCAGAAATGGTGTCGATGGCAAAGCCGTGCCAGTGCGCCATTTCGGTGTGCTGATGGATTGGGATGACTGGGAAATGCTCCACACACGGCTTTCCGAAGAAGGCACCGACTACGTGATCGAGCCCTATGTGCGCTTTGCAGGAGAGCCGGGAGAACAAGGCACCTTTTTCATCAAAGACCCTGCAGGCAATGCGCTGGAGTTCAAAACCTTCAAGAACGACGCGATGGTGTTTGCCAAGAGTTTCGACTGACCGGCTTCGGCATTACGGCATCAAACATGCAAAAGGCCGCTCATCTGAGCGGCCTTTCTTGTTCTCAGGCGATTGAGATCGGCCTTACATAGCCGGTGGCTGCTGGCCCGTTGACGGTCCGGCTGAAGGACCAGTGTCCTCGGTCGGGTGATCGCCATTGTGGTTGTGGCGGGCCTTCATGAAGGTGTCGAACTCTTCCTGGTCCTTCGCGCGGCGAAGGTTACGCAGATAGGCGTCGAACTCTTCGACCATGCTGTCGAGTTTGCGACGCTCTTCTTCAAGGCGCTTCAGTTCGGCTTCACGGAACTCGTCGAACGCGACATTGCCGGTATCGACGGTGCGTCCGCCCATATCCATGTCGCGGCGAAAACGGCCCCAGCCGCGGCGGAACTCATGCTTGATATCGTCCATGCGATCTCCCCAGATGATGTAGGCCATAAGAGCCAGGCCAACCGGCCAGGCGATGATGAAACCGCCCACCATGAGGGCGATCATTGGAGGCGTCCAGGCAGGACGGAACCAGCTGCCGCGCCGGCGGCCTTCCCCATGCCCAGTATAGGTGTGAGACGAAGCTGATTGCGTCATCATCGTGCGCTGTTTTCCTTGTCTTGTGTTGCTACGCAGAAGACGTGGTGACGGCAATTTTGGTTTCAAGAAAAAACACAAAAAAAGACGCCGAAGCGGCGCCTTTCTCTAAAATTTTCAATGGCTTATTTGGTAAATTCAGGCGGAAGCGCGGGGCGTCTCATCATCATTGGCAAGCTGCTTGGCCTGGTCAATCCAACCTTCACGAACGATCCTTCCGCGAAGGGAAAGGCGCTTTTCCAGTTTCTCCGTATCGGCTGTTTGTAGAGCCGCCAGCTGCCAATAGTGGAACACGCCTTGCTCGTTAAGGCGGCGTTCCAATGCCGGGCCGATGCCGTCAATCTTTTTAAGATCATCAGCTTGGCCAGAAGGTTGTTTCAGGCCGATAACTTCAGCTGGCGGAACATCATCGTTGGCGCTTTTCTGTGCCAGCGCGCTGGTTGGCTTGCGGCCCTTCTGACCCTTTCGGCGCCATTCGGCCGACAGCATGAAATCCGTCATGCGCGGGCGGATCTCGGCCCGGCAGCGCGATCCGTTGAAAACACCATAGTGGCCCACACGCGGCTGCTCGTCATGGGCCTTCAGATCGTCATCGAGGCCGCTGCACAGGTCAAGTGCGGCACGGGTCTGACCGCGACCGGTAATGTCATCCTTTTCGCCCTCAATCGTCAGTACGGCGCAGCGCTTGATCTTTGAGGGATCAACCGGGCGGTCGCGATGCATCATGCGGCCAAGCGGCAGATCGTGCTTGAGGAACACGGTATCGATGGTTTGCAGATAGAACTCAGCGGTCAGGTCCATCACCGCCAAATACTCGTCGTAGAACTCGCGGTGTTTCTCCGCGTTGTCGCCATCGCCTTCCACCAGATGGTTGAAGAACTCACGATGTGCATTGATATGCCGGTTCAGGTTCATGCCCATGAAGCCCGACAGCTGTAAAAAGCCGGGATAAACCGGGCGCATGCAACCGGCATTGGGGAAAGGCACAATCTTGATCAGGTTGCGCCGGAACCAGGCGAGCTCCTTGCCTTCGGCAAAGCGGTTCACTTCGGTCGGCTGAATACGCGAATCAATCGGCGCGCCCATCAGGGTCATGGATGTCGGGATCGCCGGGTCGTCATCAGCTTCCATAAGCGAGACAGCCGCCAGCACCGGGACACCGGGTTGGCAAACGGCGACGACATGGGTGTCTGGCCCAAGCCGCTGCAAGATGGAACGGATATAGTCGATGTAGTCGTCGAGATCGAAATCGCCGGCAGCAACCGGCACATCGCGGGCATCCACCCAATCGGTGATGTAAACATCATGGCGCGGTAGGAAGGCTTCCACGGTGCCGCGCAGCAGGGTCGCATAGTGGCCGGACATGGGCGCAACCAACAGCACCTTTGGGTCGGTATGCGTGCGCGTCTTAGGCAAATCACGCTTGAAATGCATCAGCTTACAAAAAGGGCGCTCCCAGACGCACTCTTCGGTCACAGCACACCGCTCACCGCCCACAAGCGTGGTTTCAATGTCGAAATGCGGCTTGCCGTAGCGCCGCGTCATCCGCTCAAAGACTTCAGCGCTGGCGGCCATCTGGCGGCCCATCGGCGTTGCGCCGAACGGATTAAGAGGGTTACGCAGCGCTAGTTTGGTCATGTCGGCAGCGGCCCGAGCAGGCGCCAACGCGGCATGGGTCCATTCATACATGGTATAGGCGGGCATCACTCGTCCTTACATATCCCGGCATCGACCCGGCAATCTGCCAGCCGTAGGCCATGTCAATTGCAAGACGTCGCACCATCCCCCAAGGGCGCGCAGTCCCTTCCCTTCACCTCACCAGTGTCCCCGGTGATGCTTGCGCAATCGTTAAGTGACCCGTCCAGCCGATAAGGCGATCAACTTGGAGCAGTGATCGCGTTCGTCCAGCCCTGCACTGGGCTCCCTTTGCCGAAGACAGGGTGACCTTCGACCTGATCGCTGACCATCTGTTGGGATGATATGACCGGGGAGAGATGTATGAAGCGTGCGGGGTTGGGGGATGGTGGGAGCGTCGGATTGCGTTCTACTGTTACACCGCCAGTTTGCACCAAGTTCGAACGGCTTTTGAAGTCCAAATACGTCCGACTTTCTGAGTAAGGGTTTCAAGGAGAGTATGGCATGATGCTGCACTGCACACAAGCTTGCCGCGCCCAAAATCGAGCATCGGCAGCTCTGTCGCGAATGGACGTCCAATGGCAATCATGATGCATGATCACCTGCTGGACCCGACGGCATCTAGCGTTCGGCTTGATTCGCTGGTGCGACTTCGCTGGCTGGCAATCACAGGTCAGTTGTCGGCAATTGCGATCGTGGCCTTCGGGTTCGGGTACGCCCTTCCGCTGGTTCCTAGCCTCATGATCATCGCCCTATCAATGGCGCTGAACATCTATCTTTGGTCGCGTTTTCCCAGAACCGTTCGTATTAGCGAACGGTGGGCCGCCATCGGGCTGACCTTCGACCTCATTCAACTTGCCGCCCTGCTTTATTTAACAGGAGGCCTCGCCAATCCATTCTCCGTCTTGCTTCTGGCGCCGGTGTTGATCTCCGCCACCATTTTGCGGCTTCCCATCACTGTTGTCCTCGGCATTTTGGCCTCGTTGGTCATGTCGGCGCTGGCGCTCTGGCAGATGCCACTGCCCTGGGAGGGCGGCGAGCCGCCCGTTTTCCCGCTGATCTATCGGCTTGGCGTTTGGTCTTCGCTGTTGGTGGCCATTGCGTTCATCTGTACCTACGCTTGGCGCGTTACCCACGAGAGCAGGGATCTGGCCAATGCTCTTGCCGCAACGGAGTTGGCACTGGAGCGCGAACAGCGTCTCTCTGATCTCGATGGACTGGCTGCAGCGGCAGCGCATGAGCTTGGTACGCCCCTTGGCACCATCACGGTCGTTGCCAAGGAGCTAAGCCGGTCCGTGGACGCCGATACGCCCCTTGGCGAGGATATCGCACTGATTCAGGCGCAGGCGGAGCGGTGCCGCTCGATCCTCGGCAAGCTTTCCTCGCTTGGTGTTCAGCCAGACGCGGTAATTGCTACCAAAGAACTTGCTGCTGTCTTGGATGATCTGGTGGCGCCACACCGCGATTTTTCCGTGCCGATCACGGTGGCCGTCGCTGGACCGAACCCAGGGCCCATGCTGCGGGCCAACCCGGCACTGACCTTTGGCATCGGAAATTTGATTGAGAATGCGGCGGATTTCGCCGAATCAACCGTGCGCGTGTCGGGCCTTTGGAACGACGAGACGGTCAAGATCGTTATTGATGATGACGGGCCGGGTTTTTCGCCCGACATTATCCCGCATCTTGGCGAACCCTACCTATCGCGCCGCAGAAATCGCGCAGTTGCCAGCGGAATTGGGCAAGAGCGCGCCATGTCAGGCGGCGGACTTGGGCTTGGCTTTTTCATCGCCAAGACCCTTCTGGAGCGCGCGGGCGCAACGGTAAGCGTGCGAAATGGCAGTTGGGGCTTGGATGATACAAAGGCCTGGGGCGGCCAGGCTCCATACCCTGACGAAAATCTGGGTGGCGCGATGGTAACGATTGCCTTTCCCAGGGTCCTTGTTGACGTCTCCACCGCGTCTGCTGCGGACAGTCCGCCGCCCGATCAATTGGCCGACGCTTCACCATCGTGAGAGCAGCGCTTCCCGAGAAGGAGATTCTGCCTATATAAGGGGCTCAAAATCGGTTTTTGGCCTAAAAGACCGACGATTGTTTCCGCTCTGTTATCAACTCACCTTCTGCCAAGATCATGTTACCTGACCCCAGCACAGCTGAGCCAAATGCCCGCCCAGCAGATGATCG
>JBHJIX010000066.1:0-8504 GCA_050043025.1 Cohaesibacteraceae bacterium | reverse complement strand
CGCCGCAGCCGGTCCATCTGCGCCCGATGTTCGGCGCCTTCGGCAAAGCGATCACAAACTCCTCGGTGACGTTCGTTTCCAAAGCGGCGCTGAATGCCGGCCTTCAGGAAACGCTCGGCGTCGAGAAGGCCATGGTCGCTTGCGACAACACCCGCGGCGGCATCTCCAAGGCGTCGATGGTCCACAACTCGGCAACGCCCGATGTGGAGGTGGACCCGGAGACCTATGAAGTCCGCGCCGATGGTGAACTCCTCACCTGCGAGCCAGCCGAGATAGTGCCCATGGCGCAGCGGTACTTTTTGTTCTAGCAACTAGTAAAGCCTCTAACCCTTTCCAATTCTTCTTACTCCCACCATTGTTAGTCGGGTAAAAAGCGAACCAGTCCACTGCTTGTCTGTGTCCACCATGTTGCCTGTTTTGCGTTCCAACATCTCCCGATGGCCAGCCATAGGCCTTACCTGCCTAGCGCTCGCCGCGTGCGGAGCGCGGGCAGAGATGTCTTTCCTACCTGTCGGTGAAAGCGCTACGGAAGTCGAACCGGTCTTCCTTGGCACCACCCGGGCGCTGACAGCCGAAGGATTCTCCACCGATCGCGCGCCGGGCACGCGTTACATGCGCTATGGCATCTCCATCCCGCCTCTGCGCGAGGCCGGGTCCGTGCCGTTTGCGGAGGGAGAACCCGATCCCTTGCAGGAGTTTCTGGTGGCAGATCAGGAACGCTTCGCAGGCGCGGCTGACTTTCAAAACGCGCTGACGCAAGCGCTGCAGGCAAGGCATGAGAACGAGCGCGATCTCTTTCTTTATATACATGGCTACAACAACACGTTTGCGCAGAGCCTCTATCGCACCGCCCAGATGCGTTACGACTATGAGATTCCAGGTGTTGCCGCGCACTTCTCCTGGCCATCGCGCGCCGATGCCACCGACTATGTTTATGACAGCAACAGCGTGTTGGTCGCCCGCGATGAGCTGGGGCAGTTCCTGAGCGCGCTGGCGGACACCGCGCCGGACAACTTCATCATCATGGCCCATTCCATGGGCGCGCATCTGACGATGGAAACGCTGCGCGCTTTGGCGATTGCCGGAGACCGTTCCACCATCGAGGCGATCGACGGGCTCGTTTTAATGTCGCCCGACATCGATCTGGATGTCTTTCGCACGCAGGCGAGCCAGATCGCACCGCTGCCCCAGCCCTTTGTCATCTTCACATCGCAGAATGATCGTGCCCTGCGCCTCTCCTCGCGGATTGCCGGACAAGTCGAGCGTGTGGGCAACATCGATGCCGCCGCCGATCTGGCCGACTTCAATGTGACCCTGGTCGACATCAGCGAGTTTGAAGGCGGGCAGCGCGACGGCCTCAATCATATGGCGGCCGCCACATCTCCAGCGCTGGTGCAGTTCATTCGCCGCGCCGCGGAGGTGAACCGAGACCTTGCCAACGATGCTCCCATCGAGAGGCCACGCCTCATCCCAAGCACGATCAACACAGTGCGGGGCGCCACACAGATTGTGCTCTCGCCGCTCAATTAAGCAGCAGCCACAATCTTGCGCGGGCTTTCGTTCCGTGCCGCTATGGCTTCATGACCTTGCCTACCGTTTCTGACGTTCTCTCCCATACCCACCATCCGGCGGACACCATCACGCTGGATGAAACCGACCGGCATCGCAGGCGAATGAAGATGACATCAGACGGCGGCATGAGCTTCATGCTGGATCTACCCGAAGCGCGGCTTCTCAAGCATGGCGAGGGGCTGAAGCTGTCAGATGGTCGGGTGATCGAGGTGCGCGCCGAACCCGAAGCTCTTTATGAGATCACCGGGCGTGACGCGCGGCATCTCCTCACGCTCGCCTGGCAAATCGGCAACAGGCATCTTGCCGCCGATATAACCGATGCGCGCATCCGCATCCGCCAGGACCGCGTGATCAAGGACATGCTGGTAGGTCTTGGTGCGCACGTTGAAGAGATCGAAGATGCCTTCGATCCAGAAGGCGGTGCCTATGGTGGGGCTCATCATGGTCATCACCATCATGGAGATCACACCCATGATTAGAACGACACTCTCGGCTCTTGCCTTGCTAGCTCTAGCCTTGCCCGTGGCTGCCCAAACGGTGGAAGAGTGCGACTGGCGCGCAGCGGCCCAGGCCTTGATCGAGCCCTGGGAGGAGAACACGCGCACCTTCGCCAATGGCGATGTGCGGCTTGCCCTCACCGACGTGATTGAACCGGCCGCTGGCGCGTTTCATCTGGTCATTCTGTCCCCGCCCTTCGACGAACTAGGCGGCCGACAATGCCGCGTCGTCTCCGCGGTCGGCAGCACTGGCTTCGCCGGACTGACGCTTGTGGGCATGACATCCGCCTACGATCCGTCCATCGGCCTCACCTTCACCTTTGACGCTGGCGCCTATGACCCGAACACCGGCGGCACCCTGCCGCGAACGCTGACCGTGACGGTCAACCAGGCGACGGGCGCGGTCACAGCAGAGCTTGAGGATCTCCCGTGAACCAAGCCGCTTCGCTCGCCAGGCTTATGGCATGGCTGTCGCCGGTTTTTCCGACGGGAGGTTTTGCCTACTCGGCTGGCCTGGAGCAGGTCGTGTCGGATGGGGTGGTCCACGATGAAGCCACCCTGCAGAGTTGGCTGGAGACGCTACTGACGCGCGGGTCGTTTTGGAACGAGGCCGTGCTGATCGCCGCAGCCCATCGCGGAGAAGAGCCGCTGGATAGCTTAGCAGCCCTCGCGGCGTCGATCGCCGCAGGTGCCGAACGGCATCGCGAGACCCTGGAGCAGGGTGCCGCTTTCCTCAACGCAGCGTCGGCGTGGCGATCCCATGGCCTGGACCGAGAGACGCCATTGCCCATCGCGCTTGGCACAGTCGCGGCCCAAGCAGATCTTCCCCTGAACGACACGCTCACCGCCGCCCTGCAAACCCTCATCTCCAATCAGCTTCAGGCTGCGATCCGTCTTTCGCTCATCGGGCAGGTTGGTGCTGCCAAGCTGATGGCAGCATTAGAACAAACAGTGCTGGCCACCGCTGAGGCAGCTGCTGACAGCACGCTGGACGATCTTGGTGGCTCGGCCTTCATGGCGGATATCGCCTCTGCGCGCCACGAAACACTGCAACCAAGGCTCTTTCTTTCTTGACCAACTCTCATGGCCCGCTGCGCATCGGTATTGGCGGACCGGTCGGCTCCGGCAAAACGACCCTCACCGCCGCTCTATGCAATGCGCTGCGCGACATGAATTCAATCGGCGTGGTGACCAACGACATCTACACCAAAGAGGACGCCGACGCCCTGGTGCGCATGCAAGCACTGACGTCAGACCGCATAATGGGCGTGGAGACCGGCGGCTGCCCGCATACGGCGATCCGCGAAGATGCATCGATCAATCTGCGGGCCATTGAGCGGCTGACCCAACGTCACCCGGACCTTGATGTCGTGCTGATTGAATCGGGAGGCGACAATCTCGCCGCCACCTTCTCACCCGATCTCGCTGATCTGTCGCTCTATGTCATTTCCGTCTGCCAGGGAGAGGACATCCCCCGCAAAGGCGGCCCAGCCATCACGCGCTCCGACATGCTGATCATCAACAAGGCTGATCTGGCGCATTATGTCGGCGCTGATCTAAACCGCATGCAGGCCGACGCAGAAAAGGCACGCGGTGGTCGACCCTTTGTCTTCACAGATTTGAAGTCCGGCAAGGGAACAGAAGCCATCGTCGCCTTTTTGACCGAGACCGGTGGCCTTGTAGCCGCCTGAACGCGCATCGGCGGCACCAGACGCGCCATTTCTCTCCGTTTCCTGTAACACAAGCCGGGTTGATGCTCACGCCGCCGCGAAGCCAACCCGTTGGAACAACCAATTCAAACCAAAACTAGCGTTTGAAAAGGCCAAGTTCGCATTTTTCTTAGAAGGCGATTGGTCGCTGCGGGCACGAACTATGCACGGCGCTGTGTGCACATACACGCTTAAGGTCGCCCGGATTTCCTTCGCTTGCGGGCGATTTTGGTAATCAAAAATGCAGGCCGTTCACGCGCTGAACACGGGCCGCTCCCCGGTTCCTCACGCCCGCGTGACGCGCGTAGATCTCCTGCCCCCTAGCGCTTTTTCCGCCGCCCAATACATTCAACTCCATCAACGGTGGAACAAAACGCTCCGCTGAAAACGAAGCAAACACAAGGACTTACTAACATGAAAACTCTTGCTCTTACCGCTGTCGCTGCAACCGTCGCTCTCGGTTCTTTCGCCGCTCCCGCTTTCGCTGCTGACCAAAGCAACGACATCAAAGTCGACACACAGATCGTTTCGATCTCCGGCGACACCGCTTTCCTGGCAAACGGTACCAGCGTCGATGCCCCACGCGCTGCCGCTTCTGGCGACAAGGTTCGCGTGATCTTCAACGAAAACAACGACCTGAAGCGCGTTCTGGTTCTGCGCTAAACTCAAGTCTCAGCCCTCAGCCACATTCCCTCCCTGGTGTGGCCGAGGGTTTCAGAATGCAGGTGCAAGCTTCCCCCGCTTGCACCTGCTTTTCTTTTTAATCTCAGCGAGTGCTGAAAAGTGACTTATGGCACTGTTTGAACGCACGGGCAGTTCAACCGCCAGGGTTCTTACACCAGCCACTGAAACAAGCTGCCCGACAAGATCGCCCCACCGACGCCGAGCGCCAGATAACTTGCAAACACGTGCGGTTTCACCAGTGCCCACACCGCCGCCATGGCCGGAATAGAGCTGACGGCACCAGCAATCAAAAATGCCATGGCTGCGCCTTCGCTCATCCCCTGATCCATCAGACCGGCAAGCATTGGCGGGGCCACGTAGGCATTGAGATAGGCGGGCATACCGACAAGAGCGGACAACGCAATCGGACCGACGCCTTCTCCACCAACCAGTCCAGCGATGAGTTCGGCGGGAACATAGTGAACCAGAAGCGCTTCCAACACATAGGCAAGCACAAGCCACTGGACGAGGAACAACGCCATCTCCCAGAACGTGCTGGAGAACTCCTGACGACGCTCCGGCTCGCTCCAGAAACGCCATTGCGGCTTGCCATCCAAAGGACTGGTCGTGCTACAACAGCTCTTCTTCGGCTGAACTTTCAAGGGGTTGGCGAAGAGGCCGCCACGACTTAGCACCGAAATGGCGAAACCACCGGCAAGGCCAAGGCCAACAGCGGCAACCGCCTTTGCAATTGCAAACCCCCACCCAAGAGCCGCAGCGGTGATGATGGTGTTGCCGGGGTCAACGAGTGGCGATGACAGCCAAAACGCCATCACCGCAGAAAGCGGCGCGCCGAGCGCCAACAGGCCAGCGATAAAGGGAATGACTTCGCAGGAGCAGAATGGGGCCAGCCCACCCACAAGCGCGGCCAGAATGATCATGCGATATTCGCGGCCCTGAAATGCGATGGCAATCATCCGTTCCGCGCCGGTAGCACGCAGATAGGCGAGCAAAAGCACAGCAAACAGAATGTAAGGCAGCGTGTTGAAGAAGGCCGACGCGGCAAAGCCGAGCACCGAACCAAACTGCGGGGTATCGGCCACCAAAACCCCGGCAAGAGCCAGAATACTGATCGTCCATGGCGTTTTCACCCAACGCCAGAGACGATCTTGGAGCGTAGACGAGGCGACGAGAGTTGTGTCGCTCATGCCGCATCCTCAACACACGGCGCGTTGGTCGCCGAGCCCTGATCGGCGCAGCACTCACGAAGTATAAACCCGGCTAGGGCCTCCAAATGATCAAAGTCAGCCCGGTTGACGATGGAACGGCCCTGTCGTTCCTGGCTGACCAGTCCAGCAGCTGCCAGAAACTTGAGGTGATGAGCCAAAGTCGACGGCGGAATGCCGCTGCGCTCCTGAATGGAGCCCACCGGCAGACCGTCCTTGCCGGCTCGCACCAAAATCTGGAGAACAGCCAAGCGGGACTCCGATCCCATGGCCGAAAAGCCTTCCGCGGCAGCAACCGATTCCATCACACACTCCTGTAATTCGATAATTCTAGAAATATCGAATTATAAAGAATGTCAACCGGTGAGCGAAGCCTGGATCCATCCCCAGATGGCCGTGATCAGAAGCTGAAGCGCAAGCACCGTCAAAAGCCATTTAAAAACAAGACGAAATCTCGCCTCCGGCAGGGCATGAAGGAGACGGGTTCCAAGCACGGTGCCGGCGAAGCCGGCAGCTATCATGGCCGCCATCACGGGTAACCAGGCGCCAAAGGCGAAGCCCAAAAGCCCAAAAATGACGACCTTTAACCCGTGTTGAAGAACCATCGCCGCCGCATGCGTCCCGGCATAATAACGGCGGTCATCCAAACGTGGTGCCAGCAAGGCGGCGACAAACGGTCCGGTCGCACCAACGAACATGGTCAGAAGGGTGGAAAAGGCTCCCCCCGCGACCAATCCGAGCGGACCACCTTTTTGCCCGGAGGGTTTGGGAGCCCACACCGTGTAGAGGACAAAAAGCCCGACAAATGCCTTCAATAGAAGCTCGGGCAACGTCACCACAAGCTGACCGCCAACGAAGGCGCCGACGAGAGCGCCTGCGCAAAACAGGCCAAGCAATGGCCAGACAACCTGTCGAATCTGCACAATGGCACGGCCAGTGTTGGCCCCCAGTTGCACCACGCCGTGAACGGGTATCAGCACAGCCACCGGCACAATCGACGCCATCACGGCAAGAAGCGCCACACCGCCTCCAATGCCAAACGCAGCCGTCAGAGCAGCTGTAGCAAATGCTGTAAGAACGAGGGTGAGGGCCATCAGTGCCGACAGGCCATCGGGCAGGTAGCACAGCCAAAGGCTGCCATCGGCAAGATCACCCATCGTTTCGCTTCACCTTTGATTAACGCTACGGCCAGCCTTACCAGGCAAGCGATCGCCGTCAACGCGCTGGCCACAATGACGACAAACATCTGAAATAACGATCAAAAACAAGTCCATGCGAAGACGCTGGCCGTAGCTGGCAAGAAGCCACAAAACGTGATCCTTTTGATGTGAACAATCCTTAACATCAATGCATCACGTTCTGCGGTAAAGGATTGGAAGGGGTCACTCACGGTCGTGAGTCTTCGCGCTGACCACACTTGGAATAACGATTTCGGACAAGGAATTTCCGTTTAATGTCTCTCCCCTCCCCCCGCTCCAGCCTGCACCGAGCAGGTGCTACGGTTACGTTTGTTGCGGTTTCTTTGGCCCTACTAACGGCCACAGCCAGCGCCCAATCGCCGCTCGACCGAGTTCATGAAGGCTGGTCCTTCTTTGGGCAGAATGGCCAATCTGCCGAGGTGCGTGTTGGCATCGGGGGCCTTATTGGCCCCGACTATGAGGGCTCAGACGATTACGAAGCCTCTGTGCTGCCCGTCATCACCGCGCGCAACGAGTTCGGCTTCAACTTCACACCCTTCGCAATCAGCTACAATCTAGCCGAGTATAACGCGCCCGGCGGCATCTGGGGCGTCTCGTTCGGGCCGCGCGTTGCTGCTGATTTCGGCCGCGACCAAGATGACAATGCAGCGCTCGCCGGCCTTGGCGATGTCGACGCTGCCATCATGCCTGGCGGCTTCGTCAACTGGCGTCTTGGGCCGGTCGTCGCTGGGATGACAGTGGGTCAGGACGTCGCCGGCGGTCATGAGGGATTGGTTGCCGATTTCAGCCTTTCCACGCGGGTTCCGATCACCCATCAGGTCGTCGTGATTCCGGGCCTTAGCGCCAGCTGGGCTGACGATGATTACATGCAGTCCTATTTTGGGGTCACCGCCGCGCAAGCCGGAACAAGCGCTTACACGGCATTTGACGCCAACGGCGGTTTTAAAAGCATCGGCGCCAGCCTAACCGCGATCTACGCGATCAACGAAAACTGGGCTGCCAATGCGAGCCTTGGCTATGAGCGCCTTCTGGGTGATGCCGCCGACAGCCCGTTGGTCGATGGCCAGGGCAGTGCCAACCAGGCATCGGTGATGCTGGGCGTCACCCGCGCATTCAACTTCTAAGATCCCTGATCAGGCGGCGAGCCGGGTCTCAACCAATTCGACCCAATAGCTCGCCCCCAGCGGAATGATATCATCGTTGAAGTCGTAATGCGGTGAATGGAGGTTGGCCGAGTCCTCACCGTTGCCGGTGAAGATGAAGGCGCCCGGACGACCTTCAAGCATGAAGGCGAAGTCCTCGCCGCCCATGACCGGCGCCATGTCGGTGTCGACTTTGTCCGGTCCCGCCACCTTGGCAGCAATGGTGGCCGCAAAGTCTGTTTCGCGCGCGTGATTTACCACCACAGGGTAGTTGCGCTCGTGATAGAGCGTGGCCGTGCAACCCATCGCACCGGCCACCTGATCGACGATCTCACCAATGCGCCTTTCGGCCAGCTCCCGCATCTGCGGGATCAACGTGCGCACGGTGCCCGTCATCTTCACGCGTTCTGGGATGACATTATCCGCGTCACCGGCGTGAATGGTCGTCACCGAGACGACAATGCTCTCCAGAGGGTCGGCATTTCGTGACGCAATC
>JBHJIX010000065.1:0-22891 GCA_050043025.1 Cohaesibacteraceae bacterium | reverse complement strand
CACGGGTCGTTTCGTAGCAAAGCAGGTGGGAGATCTCGAACAAAAGCCGCCGGAAGCTGGCGGTCGACGTGTTCTTGTCCCGCATCAAGGTGAGCGTGTGTTGGATCAGTGGATGATCGACGACGGTGACGCCTTGCATGGCGGAACTCCTTAGGTGCGGGCTGGAAGGTGCTCAGTTCTTGCACAAGCCATCAGGCGCTGTCAACCGCTGCATCCAGCTTTGCGATGAGTATTGCCCGCGTTAGTTCATCCACAAAGGCCGCTTCCAGCGCATTGCGGGTGAGCATCGCGCGGATTTCGGTTTCATCACCGCCCAGGAGCGACACCATTGTCTCCACATCCTTGGCAAGGTTGGTAGCGAAGTGCGGCGGGTCATCGGAGTTGGCGGTGAGCTTGATGCCGGCGTCCAGCAACGTCTTGGCGGGGTGCTCAGCGGCAGACGGCACGGCCTTCAGAACGATGTTGGATTGCGGGCAGACTTCCAGCGTGATCCCGCGCTCTGCAATCTCGGCCATCAGAGATGGATCGTCGGCTGAACGGATGCCGTGCCCAACGCGCATGACATTGAGCTGCAACGCGTCGCGGATGGTAGGCGGGCCCGTCCACTCACCGGCATGGGCCGTGCGGCCGAGCCCCGCGGCACCACAGCGCGCAAAGGCCGGCTTGGCATCGAGTAGCGAACCGGCGACTTCGCTGCCGGCGATACCGAATCCGGTGATAAAGCTGTTCGTCTTGGCCGCTTGGATGGTGATGTCCGCCGCCCGGTTGATGGCCTCGGTGCCGAAATGGCGCACACCGGTGGGGATGATACGGCTGACAATGCCATGCTCGCGCTCGGCACGCTTTACGCCATCGGTCAGCGCATCAAGATAGGCCATGGCATCGACGCCGGACCGTTCTGCATGGTCGGTCGAGGCAAAGGTTTCCGAATAGATCGCGCCCTGCCCTGCAAGGTCGCTGGCATAGGCGTGGGCGAGCGCCTCATAGTCCTCAGCCCGCGTGAAGACACTGGCGACCCGGTCATAGGCGCCCAGAAAGGTGTCAAAATCCTGCCAGATATAGTGGCCGTTTTCATCGATCAGGCCGTTGATCTCCTGCCCGTTGCGGTGGGCGAGTTCGCGGACGAGATCAGACGGGGCGGCGCCTTCAATGTGGCAGTGCAGTTCAGCAAGAGGAATCAAAGAAAGGAGTCTCCATGCGCGCCCTTGGGTAGACCGAGCCAAGACGCGACGCTTTCGCCAATGTCAGCAAAGGTTGTCCGCACGCCGGCGCTGCCCGGTTCCAGACCTTTGGCAAAGCAAAGGACCGGCACACGCTCGCGGGTGTGGTCGGTGCCGACCCAGGTCGGGTCGTTGCCGTGGTCGGCGGTGAGGATGAGGAGGTCGCCTGCCCGCATCGCGTCGGTGCAGCGTGGCAGCAGCCGGTCGAGCCGTTCCAGCGCATCGGCGTAGCCGGCAACATTGCGGCGATGGCCGAACTCAGAGTCGAAGTCGACGAAATTGGCAAACACCAGATCGCCATCCTTGGCCGCTTCGGGGCCTTCCAGCGTGCCCATGAGAACGTCGAACAGGCCTTCAATGCCGGGCACTTTGCGCACCTCATCGATGCCGTGCATGGCGAAGATGTCACCCAGCTTGCCCAGTGCGATGACGCGGTGGCCGCCATCCTGCACGCGGTTGAGCACGGTCGGCTCGGGCGGCGGAACTGCATAGTCTTTCCGGTTGGCCGTGCGCTTGAAGGTTTCCACGCTCTCTCCGACAAACGGCCGCGCGATGACGCGGCCAATGTTGAGCGGATCGACCAGCCGGCGAGCCACTTTGCAGATCTCGTAGAGGCGTTCCAGGCCGAAATGGGTCTCATGGGCTGCAATCTGGAACACCGAGTCCGCCGAGGTGTAGACGATGGGTTTGCCGGACTGGATATGCTCCATACCAAGCTCGGCGATGACGACGGTGCCCGAGCCGTGCGTGTTGCAGAGTGTGCCCGGCAGATTGGCCTCGCGAATGAAGGCTTCCATCAGGTCGGGCGGGAAGACAGGGTCTTCCTCCGGGAAGTAGCCCCACTCAAATGGGACGGGCACGCCGGCGATCTCCCAATGGCCAGACGGCGTGTCCTTGCCTTTCGAGACTTCGGTTGCGGCAGCGTAGCGGCCGGTTATCGGCTCGACCTCCAGGTCGGGATGGTCGCTGCCAGTGGCAAGTTTCATGGCCTCGCCGAGGCCCAGACGCGCAAGGTTCGGTAGCTTCAGCGGCCCAGATCGCAAGCCCGGTTCATCGGCCTTTCCAGAGGCACAGTGCTCGGCAATGTGGCCGACCGTGTTGGCGCCAGTGTCCGGCGTCTCATGGTTGAAGAACTTGTCCGCATCCGGCGCACCGCCAATCCCAACGCTGTCGAGGACCACGAGAAAAGCGCGGGGCATCAGCTTGCCTCCGTCGGCGCGACGCGGCGGTAGAGGGCCGGGCGTGGCGACGGCGCCTTATCGCTGAGCGTGATCGCCTCGGCGACACGTTTGGATGCAGCTTTCGCCGTCTCCTCATCGCGGGCAAGAACGCGTGCCAAGGGGTCACCGGCGGAGAGTTTGGTCCCGACATCGATGATGTGGGTGAGCCCGACAGCATGATCGATGGTGTCCTTCGGGTCGGTGCGTCCGCCCCCCAGCGCCACGACAGCAAGGCCGACACCGCGCGTGTCCATGTCGTTCACGTAGCCGGCGGAGGGCGCGGGGACGTCCATGGTGATCGGCGCTTCGGGCAGGTGAGACTGATACTTCTCAACAAAGTCCGCAGGGCCACCAAGCTCGGTGACCATCCGGCCGAAAACCTCAGCTGCCTTGCCGCTGTCGAGGGCCGCGGAAACCTTGGCAAGAGCTTCGGTTTCGGTCGCCAGATTGCCCAAAACCAGCATCTCCGCGCACAGCGCCAGCGTGACTTCGCGTACTCTTGGGTCCTGCGCCGCGCCAGTAAGGAACTCGACCGCCGTTGCCACCTCCACCGCGTTGCCCGCCGCGTGACCAAGCACCTCGTTCATATCGGTCAAAAGTGCGGAGGTACGCGTGCCGGCACCATTGGCGACGGCCACCAGGCTTTCAGCCAGCGCTTCGGATTGCTCATGGGTTGGCATAAAGGCGCCCGAGCCGGTTTTTACGTCCAGCACCAGCCCTTGCAGGCCGGCGGCGAGCTTCTTGGAAAGAATGGACGCGGTGATGAGATCAATGCTCTCGACCGTCGCTGTGACATCGCGGATGCCATAGAAGCGCTTGTCCGCCGGGGCGAGGCTTGCTGTTTGGCCGATGACGGCACAGCCGGCGCTTTGGGTCACTTTGCGGAACAGCGCATTGTCAGGCTGCGTTGTGTAGCCTGGAATGGAGTCCATTTTATCGAGCGTGCCGCCCGTGTGGCCCAATCCGCGACCTGAAATCATCGGCACATAGCCGCCGCAGGCTGCCACGATGGGCGCCAACATGAGCGAGAGATTGTCGCCAACACCGCCGGTGGAATGCTTGTCGAGCGCCGGACCATCCAGATGGGACCAGTCGAGCACATCGCCCGAGTCGCGCATGGCAAGGGTCAGCGCGACGCGCTCGTCCATCTCCATGCCTTTGAAAAAGACCGCCATCGCGAAGGACGAAATCTGCGCGTCGGTCACCGCACCGGTCGTCATACCGTCAACGAGAAAGGCAATTTCAGCGCCGGAAAGGGTGCCGCCATCGCGCTTTTTGGCGATGAGTTCCTGGGGCAGATAGGTCATGTGGTTTTATGTCAGGCGGTGGCCAGATCGGCAACAAGGGCACGGATGAGGGTGGTGAGTTGCGGCACGATTGTCGCGCCAACGTCCTTGGTCTCGTGATGCGATAACGCTTCGCCCGTCATCCCTGCACCGAAGTTGGTGATGGAGGAGATGGCCAGCACCTTGAGCCCGTGAAAACGGGCAAGGATGGTCTCCGGTACGGTCGACATGCCGACAGCATCCATGCCGAGCGTGCGCGCCATGCGAATCTCCGCGGGCGTCGCGAAGCTCGGCCCCAGATACCAGCCATAGACGCCTTCATGCAAGCCCTCATTGTTCTGCTCGGCCAGGGCTTTGGCGCGCTCGCGCCAAGCCGTGTCATAGGCATCGACCATGTTGGCAAAACGGCCATCGCCATCGACGCCGATCAGCGGATTGCGCCCGGAGAAATTGATGTGATCGGAGATCAGCATCAGCGAGCCGGGCACCATATCATTGTGAACCGAACCGGCAGCGTTGGTGAGGATCAGGCGCTCGGCGCCCAGCCCTTTGAGCGTGGCGATCGGTGTTGCCATGGCGTCGGCCGTGCCACTCTCATAGGCGTGGACGCGTCCGGCCAGCACGGCCACCTCCACACCGGCGAGCTTGCCGATCACCAGTTCAGCAGCATGGCTGGAGACGGTCGAGTGCGGGAAATGCGGCAGGTCGGTGTAGGGCAGGCGAACGGCGTCCTCGACCTCATCCACGAGCCCCCCCAGGCCTGAGCCTAGGACCAATCCCAATTTGGGGTTCGCCTCAGGCACGCGGGCGCGGATGACGGAAATAGCGTCGGACATGCTAGTTGTCTTTCAAATTGAACGAGTGGGGCAGCAGGTCGCCAATGGTGGTCTCCAGCATGATCTCGTCTGGCGAGACGATGATGATCGGGCAGGCTGCGCCATCGGCAAACTCGGCGATGCGCTGGCGGCACCCGCCGCAGGGCGAGGCCAGACCCCACGGCTCGTCATCGCCTTGCAGATCGGTTTTGCCGCCGGCAACGGCCACAGCCGTTACGATCCGCTCGCCAGCGAGCGCCATTGCGGCAAGTGCGCCAGCCTCGGCACAGGTGCCAAGCGGGTAGGCCGCGTTTTCAACATTGCACCCAGAATGGATGGTGCCGCCATCGGTCAGCACAGCCGCGCCGACCCGATAGTGTGAGTACGTTGCATAGGCGGTTTCACGCGCCATGCGCGCCGCCTCAACAAGGCGGGATTTGTCGCTGTCGGACAGCATACTAGCGCTCTTTCACGTAAGGCACGCCGCCGGCTTTGGGGGGCTCGGCTTTGCCGATGAACCCGGCCAGAAGAACGACTGTGAGGATGTAGGGCAGCGCTTGAACGATCTGCACTGGCACCTCGCCGATAACCGGCAGTTCCTGACCCTGAAGGCGGATGCCAAGCGCATCGAGGAAGCCGAAAAGCAGGCAGGCATAGAGCACTGGCAGCGGCTTCCATTTCGCGAATATAAGCGCCGCCAGGGCGATGAAGCCCTTACCGGCGGACATGTTGGGCACGAAACTCGCCGCCTGCGCGGTGGAGAGATAGGCACCCGCCAGGCCGCACAGCACACCGCAGATGATGACCGCCTGATAGCGCATCAGCGTCACCGAGATACCGGCCGTATCGACCGCCGCCGGGTTCTCGCCCACCGCACGCAAACGCAGGCCAAATCGCGTGCGGAAAACGACAAACCAAGTCAGCGCAACGGTGGCAAAGCCCAGATAGACCAAAAGATTGTGGCCGGAGATCAGCTCAAAATAGAGCGGACCGATGAAGGGCACATCGCGCAGCGCTTCGGCGCCCGGCCACTGGATCGGCAGAAACCGCGCCTCATCCTCAAGGCGCGGCGTGCGCCCGCCCTGACTGAAATAGGCATGACCGATGAGCGCGGTGATACCGGCGGCCAGGAAGTTGATCGCAACACCGGAAACAATCTGATTGCCGCGCGCGGTGATGCAGGCAAAGCCATGGACCAATGCCAAGAAGACAGAAATCAGGATAGCGGCGAAGAGACCCAGCCACACGGTTCCCGTTACCGCACCGATGGCGGCAGCGGCGAACGCAGCGGCCAGCATTTTGCCCTCAAGACCGATGTCGAACACGCCAGACCGCTCTGAGTAGCGCCCCGCCAAAGCCGCGAAGATCAGCGGCATGGAGAGCCGGACCGTGGAGTCCAGAAGCAGGATGAAGCTTTCATAGGTTCCCATGTCCGCCCCCTACTCGGCTGCCTGGCGGCTGGCGGCCGCCGCTTCAGCCGCTTGTCGGCGGTCATACATGGCGTTGAAAAAGCCAACGATGGCCGGTCGGAACAGCCCTTCCAGCGCGCCGGCAAACAGGATCACCAGACCCTGAATGGCGATGATCATATCGCGGGTGATGGCCGGCATGGAGAACGCAAGTTCCGCCCCGCCCTGATAGAGGGCGCCGAACAAGAGCGCTGCGAGCACGATGCCGATAGGGTGCGCGCGGCCCATGAGTGCTACGGCGATCCCGACAAAGCCGGCACCGCCAGCGAACTCCAGTATCAAGCGTCCGTGGACGCCCATGATCTCGTTGATCGCCATCATGCCGGCAAGGCCGCCGGAAATCGCCATCGCGATCATGATCAGGCGCTGCGGCTTCATGCCAGCATAGACGGCGGCGGTTGGGTTCTGGCCCAGCGTGCGCATGCGGTAGCCAAGACGGGTGCGCCAAATCAGCATCCAGACAAGGAACGCCATGATGAGCGCCAGGAAGAAGGAGATGTTGGTCTGCGCACCGCCCAGGTTCATTCCGAACCAATCAAAGAACCAGTCGATGCGCGGGATGCGCCCGCCCTCTTCGAAGGTGCGCGACTCCGGTGCCATGGAGCCTGGTTGACGGAAAACATTCACCAGCATGTAGGTCATCAACGCGGCGGCGATGAAGTTGAACATGATGGTGGTGATGACGATGTGGCTGCCGCGTTTCGCCTGCAGATAGCCGGGCACAAAGGCCCAGAAAGCACCGAACAGGGCGGCGGCAGCAACCGCAAAGGGCGCGGTGATCCACCAGGGAACAAGCGTATCAAGCGACAGACAGACGATGGCAACGCCGAGCCCGGCCACATAGGCCTGGCCCTCGCCGCCAATATTGAAAAGCCCGGCATGGAAGGCGACGGCGACCGCTAGGCCGGTGAAGATGAAGCTTGTGGCGTAGTAGAGTGTGAAGCCGAGGCCCTCGCCATAGCCGAAGGCGCCGAACAGCATCAGTTCAACGGCTTCCAGCGGGTTCTCACCAACGGCGATCACCACCAGGCCGGCCACCAGAAAAGCAGCGGCCAGGTTCAAAAGCGGGATCAGCCCGTACTCAACCCATCTGGGCAGTTCGCCCCTGCTCAACGACACGTGTCGTTACCCCTTTCCAGCACGTTGCATGTACCCCCGTTCAATCAGGTGGCTGCGCAAAAACTCCACAAAGCCGACTTGGCGGATATTCTCCTGCGCGCACTCAAACGATGAGCCGCCGGTGCTGCACACATCATAGGTGAAGCCCTCCCCGCCATTGACGGCAACGACTGTGTCCAGCGCGTCTTCTGCCAGTCCAATGCGGGCGTTGAGGGCGACCCAGCCTGCCAAGCGGCCGGGCTCGCTGACCATCTCAATGGGCGCACCGAAGCGCGAAAACTCGGCATTGAAGGCGGGGCCAAAAGCTGGATCGGCTGAGACGTCCACCGGCTGCCCGTTCACCACGCGATAGAAGAGCGGGGGCGGCGCCGAGCAGGCGTAGCAATCAAAGGTGTAGAGGAAGGATTGGTCGGCCACGCGGATTTCGCCAACGCCATCGCCATCCTCATCGGCCACCCCATAGCCGCCGTCGAAGAACCCCATTTCGCTCATGTCCCAGGAGCCATCAGGCTGAATGGCAGCGACCTGAATCCGGTCGCAGCAATGGGCGCCGCCGGTGTAGCTGGTCGCGACGACTTCCGGCTCTGGCGTTGCCGGATCAAGGTGAACACGGCGCACCGTCACCGGCAGAAAGCTGTAAAAAGATGGCTCGCCTTCAAATTCCAAAGCCGTGCCCGATGCATCGCGGATGGTGAACACCGGTGTGGTGGTCTCATCGCTTTCCGCGCGCCCTTGCAGCGTGGCCGTGATGCCATCCAGCGTGCCGGAGACGGCACTGTTATCATCGGCAGGCTCGATTACCACGCCCTGGACAGTATCGGCTGGGACGGAACGTCCTTTTCTGGCCATGGCGGGTTGGCTCAACAGGGCGGCCATCACGGCAGCAAGTATAAGACGGGCAATCATTCGGCGGCCTCCATCGTTTTTGCTCCATCGATGCCTGCCATCATGAGGCCGATCTCGTTCTCATCAGTTTCCTCGGGCAGGCGTTCACCGACAATCTCACCGCCACACATGACGAGAATGCGATCTGACAGACCGAAGATTTCATCCAGTTCCACCGACACAAGGAGCACGGCCTTGCCGGCGTCACGCATAGCGATCAGCTGTTTATGGATGAATTCAATCGCACCATTGCCGACACCGCGCGTCGGCTGGCCGACGAGCAGAACCTCCGGGTCCTGCTCCATCTCACGCGCGATGACGATCTTCTGCTGGTTGCCGCCAGAGAAGTTGGCCGTCTTCAGACGCGGGTTGGGCGGGCGGATGTCATACTTCTCAATGTGATCGCGGGCGTTGGCGCGCACCGCGTTGACATCCATGACGATCTTGCCGCCGATGTCCTCGGCGTCGTGGTAACCGAGAACCGAGTTCTCATTTTCCTCAAAGCTTTTGACCAAGCCCATGCGCAGCCGATCTTCGGGCACATGCGCAAGGCCAAGATGGCGCGCCTCTGCCGGATCGCCGCGATGGGAAAGCGTCTTGCCCATAATGGAGACACTGCCAGCCGCCGGCGAGGCGATGCCTGAAACGGCCGCCAGGAGTTCGGATTGACCATTGCCCGACACGCCGGCGATGCCGACAATCTCGCCCTTGCGAACCGCGAAGGAGACGTTTTTCACCCGATCCACCCCGAAGCGGTCGCGGACGGTGAGGCCATCGACCACAAGTGCGTCCTCGCCTGGATTGGATGGGCCCTTGTCCACCTCCAAAAGGACGCGCCGGCCGACCATGAGCTCGGCGATTTCCTGCGGATTGGTGTTGGGGGTCTGGAGGGTGGAGACCATCTCGCCGCGACGCATAACAGAGACCTCGTCGGTCACCGCCATGATCTCACGCAGCTTGTGGGTGATGAGAAGGATGGTTTTGCCTTGCTCGCGCAGCTGGCGGAGGATCTTGAACAGATTATCCGCCTCTTCTGGCGTAAGCACGCCAGTTGGCTCGTCCAGAATGAGGATGTCCGCGCCTCGATAGAGGGCTTTCAAGATTTCAACGCGCTGCTGGAGGCCGACAGAAAGCTCCGAGACGATCGCGTCCGGGTCGACCGTGAGGCCATACTCATCGGACAGGTGTTTGAGTTCCGCGCGCACCTTGTCGCGGCCGGCATGCAATGTCGCCGCGCCTTCGGCGCCCAGCATGACATTTTCGATGACTGTGAAATTGTCGACCAGCATGAAGTGCTGGTGCACCATGCCAATGCCGTGGGCGATGGCATCGTTGGAAGACTTGATCGAGACCTCGTTGCCGCTGACGAGGATGTGTCCGGCATCAGCCTCGTAGAAGCCGTAGAGGATCGACATCAGCGTGGATTTGCCGGCGCCATTCTCGCCGACAATACCGTGGATGGTCTGCCGGGCAACCTTCAGGTCGATGTATTTGTTGGCATGTACAGGCCCAAAGCGCTTGTCGATGCCGCGCAGCTCAATGGCGAGCGGCTGATCGCTTTGGGTGTCGGATGCACCCGGGGTTCGGGCGGCCGAGGATTGGGTCATCACAAACGACGCAACTGGTCTAAGGGCAATGGCGAACGGCCAACCTCATCAGGCTGGCCGTCCGTTTTTCAATCGACCTTAGGAGTCGGTCGCCGGGCAGGTGTTGTCGCCCATGTAATCATGGACGTTCACCTCACCGGAGACGATCGCTTCACGAGCAGCCGCAACAGCTTCCCGCATTTCGTCGGTGATCAAGTCTGCATTGTTGTCATCATCGGCCCAATCGACACCGCCTTCGGCAAGACCCAGCACTTCAAAGCCGTTGGTCCATTCGCCGTTCTGGGCATCGTTAAAGGCATCGGCCACAGCCACATCCACACGCTTCAGCATTGAGGTGAGGACGGAGCCCGGCTGCAAGCCGTTCTGGTTGGAGTCAACGCCGATGCCGAGCACGCCAGCGTCGGCCGCTGCCTGAAGAACACCAATGCCGGTGCCGCCAGCGGCGTGGAACACCACGTCAGCGCCTGCTGAAATGTGGCTCTGGGTGATTTCACCGCCGCGCACCGGATCGTTCCAGGCAGCGCCGGTCGTGCCGGTCATGGCCTGAAGGATTTCGGCATCCGGGTTCACCGACAGAACGCCCTCGGCATAGCCACAAGCGAAGCGACGGATGAGCGGAATGTCCATGCCGCCGACGAAGCCGACCGTGTCGGATTCAGACGCAAGCGCGGCCAGCACACCAACCAGGAAGGAGCCTTCATGCTCCTTGAAGACGATGGAGCGAACATTTGGCTGATCGACCACCATGTCGACGATGGCAAAACGCGTGTCCGGGAATTCCTGGCTCACCGTTTCAACGGCGGTACCGTGCGAGAAGCCGATGGCGATGATCGGGTCCATGCCACGGCGGGCGAAGTTGCGCAGGGCCTGCTCGCGCTGGGAATCGTTCTGGATCTCGAAGTCGGCATACTCAATGCCTGTTTCGGCCATAAACGCTTCCGCGCCGGTGTAAGCAGCCTGGTTGAAGCTTTCATCAAAACGACCGCCAAGATCGTAGACCACAGCTGGCGAGATGTCTTCCGCGATGGCAGTGCCCGTCAGAAGCGCGCCGAGCGCAGCCGTTGCGAGAAGCTGTTTTGTCATTCTTATTCACCTCCGTTGCGGTCCGTCTGAGCCGATCCCTTGATTGCTCGCATGGTGACGGTCCGGTGGGTTTTGTTTGCGTTTTAGCCGCCGCAGCTCCGGTAGGAGATCGGCCAAGCTGAGCCGACCCTATGCCATAGGATGAAACTGGCCAAGAGGGAGTCGCTTCGTGCGCGGCGGTTGATGCGCACAAACTGTGGGAGGTTTGCCTATCAGGTGCGCATCAAGGACGCGTACCGGGACGTGTGGAGCCGTTCTGATTAACGGCCGCTGCGGATGCAGCGGGGCTCGAACGGCAGATCGCCGAGCTCTCTTTGGTCCATCCGTTGCAGGTCGGGATGCGCCAAAGGGTTGGCCGCGTACCAGACGTCGTCCTGGAGATGGTTGGTGTGAGAAACACTGCGTGGCCGGGACGGCCCGCTTTTGAAGCGATCTGTGATCTGAGTGATGATTGTCTTTAGCATGACTTCAAGATAGTGCTTGCCATCCCTAGTTTCCATGCAGATTAGAACGCTGACACTTTAGCTTTTCTGAAATGAAAAACCTGAACAGATTTCATCTTAATGGATTGCGGGCAGTGGAAGCCGTCGGGCGGCTGGGCAGTCTGTCCGCGGCCGCCGATGAGCTGGGCGTGACACCAGGAGCGATCAGCCAGCACATTCAAAAGGCCGAAGAACAGCTTGGCCGTGCGCTTTTTGATCGCAGCGGGCGCGGACTTCACCTCACGCCGCTCGGCTCCGACGTTATGCCGCACTTCACCGCGGCCATGAAAGAACTCTCAGCCGGCGTCGCCATGCTGACCGAGAGCCGCGACGATCCGCTTGTAGTCTCCGTGCCCCCGGTTTTTGCCTCCAAGTGGCTCGTTTGGCGCCTCAGCGCCTTCAACGAAACCTATCCGACCATCAAGGTGCGGGTCGATGCCAGCATGGACATGGTCGATATGGCCACCTCTGATGTCGATGTGTGTGTGCGGGGCAAACGCCGGGAAAGCCCGCTCGATCCTGGCGGCGCGCGCAGCAGCAAACTGATGGATCAGTACATCTATCCTGTTTGCAGCCTTGCGCTTGCTGCGCGGCTCGCGTCGCCGGCTGACCTCAAAGACGTGCCCATCGTCCGTGATCGGCTGGCGATGTTCAATTGGAATGAGTGGTTTCTAGACGGCGAGCTGACGGATGATGACCTGACCACGGGCCTCACCTTCTCCGATGCATCTTTGTGTCTGGACTCAACCATTGCGGGCCAGGGTGTTTTTCTGGCGTGGGAAACGCTCGCCTGCGATGCGCTGGCCGCCGGTCGTTTGGCAGAGCCCTTTCGTCGCCGCGCCAAGACCGGCATTTCCTACTGGCTGTTGGAGCGTCGCCATTCCCTAAAAGCGCGCAGCATCGACCGCTTCACCGGCTGGCTGAAGGAAGAACTGTCGCAATCCTTAGGACGTCCGGTCGGCTAGGACGCCGGTTGCGGGTTGGCAAGAAAGCCCGGCGTGGTAAAGCGGCGGCCATGACTCAGCCCGCCTCACCCAAGCCCGCCAAGCCCGTTCTCACTTTGGCCTTCGTTGCCCATGACGCCAAGAAGGACATTCTGGTCGACTTTGCCAGCAGACACGCCCATGTGTTGCGCGGCCACGACCTTGTTGGAACCGGCACAACAGGTGGCAAGATCGGGGAGGCGGTGCCCGAACTTTCCATAAGACGGCTGAAAAGCGGCCCATTGGGCGGTGACCAGCAGATCGGTGCCCTGATCGCGGAAAGCAAGATCGATGCTCTGTTCTTCCTCGTCGATCCTCTCTCCCCAATGCCCCATGATGTGGATGTGAAAGCGTTGATGCGGCTCGCGCTTGTGTATGATGTGCCGATGGCGTTGAACCTGGCCACGGCGGAAGCGCTTTTGACCGCCCTTGTCGCGACCGTCCCCGACCGCTAAAGCGGTTTGATCCAATCCCTTGAACCGCCGGCTTTCGGCTGCCCGTTCCTCTGTCTTGTTCTCAGGCCTTTTCATGCCCGACCGCCAGCGCCCCGATCTCGTCACGCCATTTCCGGTTCTCATCGCCGACCTCGGCGGTACCCACGGCCGTTTCGCGCTGGTGAGCGATGCCCATGCCCAGGAGCAGGGCTTCGCGCAGGTGCGCACGCGCGAACATGACACGGTGGAATCGGCCATTCAGAGCGGTGTCCTTGACCGGACCTCCCTCATCCCGCGCTCGGCCATTTTGGCGGTCGCCGGCCCGACCCTGGGCGAGACCTTCAAGCTGACCAACGCCAACTGGGAGATCGATCCGCGCCGGATCATGGATCAGCTCGGCTTTGACTGCGTCATCGCCATCAATGATTTCGAAGCCCAGGCACTCGCCCTGCCCGATCTTGGGCCGGACGATGTGGAGATCATCGGCACGCTGTCACCGCCACGCCATGGCAGCAAGCTGGTGCTTGGCCCGGGTACGGGGCTTGGCGCGTCCGCGCTGCTTGACTGCATGGGCACCTGGATCACGGTGCCGAGCGAAGGTGGCCATGTGGCCATCCCGCAGGAGAATGAAGAGGATGATCGCCTCTTTGCCTACCTCACCGAGGGCGGCCAGCGTCGCCTCGGAGGCGAGCAGCTTGTCTGCGGCGAAGGGTTGGAGCGGCTGTATCATGGGCTCGGCGCTGTGGACGGCGTGGAAGCACCACTCGTGAAGGCTGCCGACATCACGGAAGCCGCACTCGCCGGCGACAAGCTCGCGGTGAAGGCCGTGGAACGGTTCGTCATCTATCTTGCCCGCATCGCGCGGGAGTTGGCGCTCACCGTCATGCCTGCGGGCGGTGTGTTCATCGGGGGCGGCATTCCACCGAAAATCCTGCCCTTCATTCAGTCGTCTGACTTCCGGGCGATCTTTGAGGCAGGCTATCCGCACGAAGACAAGCTGAAGAGCTTTGCTACCGTCGTCGTTACCCATCCCCGACCCGCTCTGGCCGGTTTGGGCAGCTATGCCCGGACACCGACGCGCTTTTTGGTCGATGTCGATGACCGGATGTGGGTGCGCGAAGGCGCGGACGTCTAGCGGCCAAAGCCCTTTTCTCTTTTTGTCGCGTTTTCGGACGCAAAACCGGCACCCACTTTTGCTGAAAACGCTCTAGCGCCGCTTCGTCGGCGCGGCCCTCCAAGGTTCTTCCGGCCAATTATGCTTGGGGTAGCGGGCCCGCATATCCTTGCGAACATCCGCCCAACCACCACGCCAGAAACCGGGCAGATCGGACGTCGTCGCGATAGGGCGCTGCGCTGGTGAAAGCAGTTCAATCCGCACCGTTTTGCTTCCCCCCTGCAAGCCTGGATGCCGGTAAAGACCATAGCGCCACTGCGCTCGGACGCTGATCGTCGGGCCAGCGGGGTGATCATATTGGATGGTCGCCTGCCTCCCCTCCGGCAATGCGACGGTGGTGGGATAAAGCTGATCGAAGGCTTGGCCCTCCTGCCAGTCGAGCGCTTGGCGCAACGCGCGATCCAAAAGGCTGGGTACAAAGGGTGGGCGTTCGCCACTCCCGATCAAAGTGGGCAGCCAAAGATCGATCCGGCCCATCAGGGCACCCGCCTGGCCTTGGGCGTCGTGAAAGGCCTCATGGCGCGCCAACACCGCCTCAGCCTTGGCGTCGCCAGCCGTTAGGCTGGACAGGCCAGACGCGCGCACATAATCAGCAATGCCCGTTTGCACGACATCTTCGTCCGGGCGCGGCAGGCCACGCTCGGACAGAACCAAAGACCCCAACCGGGTGACGTCGCGCACCTGAACGGTCCAAAGAGACGCATCGAACGTGTGCGTTGTCTGGGTGTGAATGCGGTCACCCAGTATGTCTTCCAAGGCCGAGTGATCAACGGCCAGGGCCAAGCGAATGTCGGGCACACGCGCTCCGCGACCCGGCCGGCCTCCACCAAGATCGAGCACGATCAAAAATCGCTCTTGTGCCAAAGGATGATGAGCCGCCAGGCGCGCCTGCATACCCTGTGCCAGCTTGTAGATCGAGGTCTCGCCATCATCGCGTTGGCGCATGGCCACCCGGTCGGGGAATGCGCGCAACAAAAGCCGGGCCATTGTGTGCGCAGAGGGTGGTTCCGCTGCTTTGGCCGAGTCGGGCGGCATCAGACGGCGATGGAGCGCCCGCTACGCCTTGGCGTGGCGGCGGTCGGCAAGCGCCTCGGCCAAACGGCGGTCGGCCTCGATGGCACCGCGGTCGCCAAGCTCACCAGCAAGAACGGCCGCCCAAGCAAGACCGCTGGCCGATTCACGGCCATCGGGATGCGCCATCATGGCCGCCAGTCGTGGATTGTTGGCGGTGCTTGCGACCATATCTTTTCCGAGTGTGGTCAAATCCCCTTCCGCAGTGAGCGCGCCCAAGTCAGCCAGCAGCCGGCCAGCCTCGTCCCAGGCGTTTTGCGGCGGCGGATCGAGAAAAGGCAGGCCGTCGCGCGCCCGGCTGCCCCAGGCGGCCATGGCCAAGCGCGTTGCAGCCAAGTTGGCGTCAAGAATTTCTGGGCGATCCTGCGCCGGGCGACCGCCTTCCTCTTCGTGGCGCCAACGCCGAATGCAATGACCGGGCGCCGTACGGCCAGCGCGGCCGCGCCGCTGATCGATCGAGGCTCGGCTTGCTGATCGTGTTTCCAGCCGCGTTATGCCTCGCAGCGGATCGTAGATCGGTCGACGCGCCAGGCCGGAATCCACCACGAAACGCACGCCGGGGATGGTCAGGCTCGTCTCGGCGATGGCACTGGCGATCACGAGCTTGCGCCGCCCATCGGGATCTGGGGCAAGCGCTGAGTCCTGTGCTTCCCTTGATGCAGCGCCATAAAGGGGATGGACAACAACTCCGTCCTCCAATCCTTGTTCGTTCAGCCGGTCGCGCGCCAGTCGGGCAGCGTTCTCGATCTCACGCTGGCCAGGTAGGAACACCAGCCCATCGCCTTCAAACCGCGCCAGTGCAGAAAGCGCAGCATCGACCGTGGCTTCGACAGGCTGCTTGGCGCTGGGCTCATAATGGGGCTCGACAGGAAAAGCCCGCCCGTCGCTTACAATTGTTCGGCAGGGCGCCTGGCGCGCCATCAGAGCTTGGAACGCCTCGCCTTCAACGGTTGCCGACATGGCGACCAAACGCAGATCAGGTCGCAAAACCGCCTGGGTCTCCAGCGCGAAGGCGAGCCCCAGATCAGCGGCCAGCGCTCGCTCATGCACCTCATCGAAAAGAATTAGCCCGACGCCGGCGAGCTCTGGGTCGCTTTGGATCATCCGCGTGAAGACGCCATCGGTGACAACCTCCAGACGCGTTTTGGCGCTGACCTTAGTGTCGAGCCGCACACGATGGCCGACCGTCTCACCTACCTTTTCCCCCAGCAAAGACGCCATTCGACGGGCAGCACCGATGGCCGCCAGCCGACGAGGCTCGACCAGAACGATGCGCTGGTTTTCCAGCCACCCGGTGTCCAACAGATGGAGCGGCAGGCCGGTTGTCTTACCGGCACCAGGCGGAGCGATTACGACCAGGTTGCTGCCCTGCGCCAGGGCAAGTTCGACCTCCATAAGGACAGCATCGATGGGTAGGTCGGGCTCGGTCCGCAGGCGGGGTTTTGACGGGTTGGTCATGCCGGCATGGCAATCCTGCCTGGTCAGGCTTTGTCAACCTTAACCCACGCTTAAGCACCCCCTTCTAGGGTGCAGGTCGCTGTGGCTGCGATCTGATCGATCGGCGAGCGATAGCCTGTGCAAGCGTATGTTGCGTGGAGTGCTGCCCGATGAAGTTCGTTCCTGTCTCGGCTGACACGGTCTCGGCCAATGGCCTTTCGGCCGATCCGGCGCGCGCCGCCCGTGATGCTTCGCCGCGACGACTTTTGTTGCAGGCAGCCCTTCTTGGCCTATGCGGCGGGCTGTTCATCGTTGGCATGATTGAGAACGCCACACGTCTGAGCGCACCGGAGAGGCTTTCCAATGCCTATGCCGAGCAGCGCCTTGCAGCCGAGGGCGGGCTGAGCGAACCCGCTGAGGTTGCAACACAGTCAGACCGTCTCGACGTTCCGCGCTAAAACGCTCATTTGCCTCGCTTTTTGCGTTCCGGTTTGGCCGGCTCCCTGGGAGCCGGCTTTTCCTATTTGGGAGCATGAAGCAACGTTGTTCGATATTCGTTCATGTTGTGATCCCCTCCAATATGGAAACAATAGTATTGTTTCTTTCCAAAAAGGCGCTAAAATCGGCTTGCCACGATTCCCGTGGATTGAAAGGTGGTGCAAGGCGATGAACAAAAAAACGCCCGGGATCAACCCGACTGGCCTGAGAGCCGGTACCCGCCAACAGGCCACCAGCAAAGCCAGCCATGTCGACCTCAAAACGCTGTCGGAGCATCTGGGCCTTTCCAAAGGCACCATTTCCCGGGCGCTCAATGGCTATCCGGAAATCGCAGCCCCTACCCGTGCGCGGGTCGTGGAGGCGGCCGCCCGCCTGGGATACAAGCCCAACCGGGTGGCACGGCGGCTGGCAACAGGCCGCAATGAACTTATTTCCTACGTCGCGCTCGGCTCCGATTGGATGACCGTTGAGCGCTCGTTCCTTAGCGCACTCTCTTCCACACTCGCCGAACGTGGTTATGGCCTGCTGGTTTCGCTCGCCGACACCATGGCCCATGCGCAGGAAACGATGAAGGGCCTGCTTGAAGAACGCCGTGTGGACGGTTTCGTTTTCAACCTTGCCTATCCTGCCGACGGCCGCATCGCTCTGGCCGCAGACAGCCGGGTTCCTGCCGTGGTTGTCGGTGGCGGCGCACCTTCTCATAGCCCGGACCTTGTCCCCACCATCCGCATCAATGATGGGGCCGTGATGGACGGGCTGGTCGATTACATGACAAGCCTCGGCCACAGCCGGTTTGCCTATTTCGGCCAGGACGCGCCGCCAGCCTTGCAAAAGCTGCACAGCGACATCCTGTCAGCGGCCTGCCGCAACCGCAACACAAGCTTTGTTGCGTCGGTGCAGACCGAGCCTCAGCCGGTGTTTGGCAATGAGTTGGCAACCGACGGTGCAGACCAATCGCTGGCCGCGCGGGCACATGCTATTTTGGAAGATGTATCCGGTCAGCCGACAGCCGTGTTCTGCGGCTGCGAGCGCACGGTTGCCGCACTTTACATGGCGGCCGTGGACCGCGGGCTTTCCGTGCCGGGCGAGTTGTCGATTATCGGTATCGGGTCGACGCAACTGGCATCCTGGCTGAGTGGTGGCCTATCGACGGTCAGCTGGTCGCTCAGCGAGGCTGGCCGGCTTGGTGCGGACTGCATCACCGCTTTGGTGGAAGGCCAGGCGATACCAACGGCACTCGACGTTATCGAGGCTGAGTTCCATCCACGCGCCACGCATGGGCCAGCACCGCGCTAGGTGAGCCCAGCGCCTCACACTCGACTACCCGTCAAGCATTTGTGAAGTGCATGTGTGCGCCAAAGCGTGCATGGGCGATGGCCAGGCTTGCTGGCGCACGCCCTAAGGCATGCTTTGTAAGCTTGTTCAAACCAATAAACCCACCCCGCGCCACCCCGGCTGACCGCCCATACTGACTGCGATGAGGACCCGTATGACCACCCGTCTCTCCGCTACATTCGCTGCATCCCTGCTGCTTGCCACCGCCGGGTCTCTAGCCCCAGCCAACGCCGACAGCCTTGCCGATTTTGAGGCGCTGACTGAGGGCGCGCGCGGCGAAACGGTGTTCTTCCATGCCTGGTCGGGCGACCCGACGATCAATGCCTACATTGAATGGGCTGGCGACCAGGTCGAAGAGCGCTACGGTATCACGGTGGAGCATGTGCGCGTTACCGACACGGCCGATGTGGTTGGCATTGTCTTGGCGGAGACCGCGGCCGGTCGCGATAGCGGTGGAACCGTCGATCTCGTCTGGATCAATGGCGAGAATTTCATCGCGCTCAAAGAGGCTGAACTGCTCTTTGCCCCCGACGGTGATGGCTGGGCCGATCGGCTGCCCAATTGGGAGCTTGTGGATGTTGAGGGCAACCCGTCGCTCACCACCGACTTCACCGTGCCGGTCGAAGGCCTGCAAGCACCCTGGGGCACGGTTCAGTTCTCCTTCTATTTCGACAGCGACCGTATTGACGAGACGCCCTCCAACCCTGACGAACTGCTAACCTGGGCGGCCGAAAACCCGGGCCGGTTTACCTACCCACAACCGCCGAATTTCCTCGGCTCGACTTTCTTGAAGCTGCTTCTGGCCTACACGGTCGATGACCGCGAACGCCTGGGCGCGCCGCTGCCCGCCGATGAAGCGGAAGCCGCCCTGGAGCCGCTTTTCACCTATCTCGACGAGTTGCATCCGCATCTGTGGCGCTCCGGGCGCACCTTCCCGGCCAATCAGGCTGCGCTGCGTCAGCTGTTCGCCGATGGCGAGCTTGAGATCGGCCTTGCCAACAATCCGGCCGAAGCGTCCGGCGCTGTGGCCCGCGAAGAGTTCCCGGCATCTACCCGCTCGTTCGTTTTCGATGACGGCATGATCGCCAACTCGCACTTTGTCGCCATCCCGTCCAATGCCAATGCGCCGGAAGCAGCGCTGGTGTTTGCCAACTTCCTGATGAGCGCGGAAGCGCAACTGGCAAAGCAGGATCCGGCCGTCTGGGGCGACTTCACCGTGCTCGATGTGGCAGCACTCGAAGCTGATGTGCGCGAGGCGTTTGGCAGCCTTGATCTGGGTGTGGCGACGCTCACGCCCGAAGAGTTGGGCCCGGCCATCGCCGAACCACACACAAGCTGGCTGGAAGCGATCGAGATCCGCTGGGCTGCCCGATACCAGGGCGGATAACCGACACCATCGGACCGGAGCCGGACCTATGCCGGACCCTCACCGGACCGTTCCGGACCGTGTCCGGACCCTTCCTGGCTGGCTGCGTCTGGCGCCTGCTTTCACCATCGCGCTCTTGATTGTGCCGGTGGCCGCAGGTCTCGTCGCCGCCCTTCTTCCGGCCTTCGGATACTTCCCTCCGCTGGGCGGGATGGGCCCCTCTTTGGACCCACTGCGCGACGTTCTGAGCGCGCCGGGTATTGGCCGGTCGATTTTTCTGGCAGCCATGGTTGGACTTGTCAGTTCAGCGATTGCACTGGGCCTGACGTTCATTCTGCTTGCCTGCGTTTGGGACACGCCATGCCTGTCAGCGGTGCGACGGCTGGTGGCGCCACTCCTATCAGTGCCGCACGCTGCAGCGGCGGTCGGCCTGGCGTTTCTGATTGCGCCCTCCGGCTTTCTGTTCCGGCTCATCTCGCCTGGGCTCACCGGTTGGGACCGCCCGCCTGACCTTCTCATCGTCAATGATGAGTGGGGCCTGGCGATGATCGCGGGTCTCGTCGCCAAGGAGATGCCCTTCCTCCTTCTGATGGCGCTGGCAGCCCTTCCGGCTCTTGATGGGTCGCGGCGGCGGATGGTGATGGCCTCGCTCGGCTATGGGCGTGGGACCGGCTTCTTTGTGGCGGTTGCGCCACAGCTCTACCGGCTCATCCGTCTGCCGGTGTTCGCGGTCATCGCCTACGCCTCATCCGTCGCCGATGTTGCCATCGTGCTCGGACCGACCACGCCCGCTCCCCTGCCGGTGCGCATTTTGGAGTGGTCCTCCGACCCTGATCTTTCCACCCGTTTCATGGCCGCCGCGGCTGCCCTCGTTCAGATCGTCGTAACGCTCTCTGTCCTTGGACTCTGGATGCTTGGCGAACGCGTGGCCGGCTGGCTATGGCTGAAGGTGACAACGTCCGGTCTGCGCTCCGGCGGCGGTCCACCCATGCGGGCTGCAGGCATTGTGCTGGGCCTTGCTCCGATGCTCGCCATCGCGCTTGGCATCCTGCTTTTGATCCTTTGGTCGGTTGCCGGGCCCTGGCGCTTCCCCGACAGTTTCCCGGCCTCGCTTTCTCTGCGCAGCTGGATGCAGATGGGAAGCGATGCCATGGAGCTTACGATCACTTCGCTGATTGTTGCTATTGTGCCGACGCTTGTCGCCGGCGTGCTCATCATCGCCTGCCTGGAAGTGGAACAGCGTACGGGGCGAACCGGTGGCAGCCGATCCCTCCTCGTTCTTTATCTGCCGCTGCTGGTGCCGCAGGTCACCTTCCTGTTCGGCCTGCAATTTCTGTCCATTGTCGGTCGTACGGACGGCATGATCATGTCGGTCATGATGGCCCATCTGGTCTTCATCCTGCCCTATATGTTTCTGTCGCTGGCTGACCCCTATCGGCGTTTTGACAAACGCATGCTTCAGGTCGCCGCCGGTCTCGGCATGGGCTTCTGGCGGCAACTCTTTCAGATCCGCCTGCCCATGATGGTCGGCCCGATCCTGACGGCGCTTGCCATCGGCATTGCCGTTTCCATCGGACAATACCTGCCGACGCTGCTGATCGGCGCCGGGCGGGTTCCCACACTCACCACCGAAGCGGTCGCACTTTCGGCCGGGGGTGATCGTAGGGCGTTGGCTGTCGCCGCCACCTTGCAAGCGCTGCTGCCCTTTGTCGCCTTTTGGATCGCACTCGCCGTGCCATCCTTCCTCGCGCGCCACCGCCGGGGTATGCAGATCCGATGAAATCCATGCCAACCGACAATGCCGCCCTGACGCTGATCGATGTGATGATCCGGCTGGATGGACGCACACTGATCGACATCTCTGCCACCGTGGAGCCCGGCGAGGTTCTCACCGTTATGGGGCCGTCGGGCGCTGGCAAATCCACGCTGCTGCATGCATTGGCCGGATCGCTCGCCCCTGCGTTCGATCTTTCGGGAACGGTGACCATGGGTGGGGAAGACATTCTGTCCCTGCCGGCTGAAACGCGCCGCATGGGGCTGCTGTTTCAGGACCCACTTTTGTTTCCGCACCTGTCGGTGTGCGGCAATGTCATGATTGCCATTCCGCGCGCTGTTTCCAAGAATCGGCATGAGCGGCAGGACTTGGCCGAAGATGCGCTGACCGCCATTGGGCTTGGCGGCTACGGCCCGCGCGACCCGGCAACCTTATCCGGCGGGCAAGCAGCACGCGTCGCGCTGCAACGAACCCTCCTGTCTGGTCCGCGAGCACTGCTGCTGGACGAGCCTTTCTCGAAGCTTGACGCCGCACTGCGCCAAGATATGCGCCGGCTGGTGTTCGACCATGCCAAGGCCCGCAAACTGCCGGTCGTGCTGGTGACGCATGATCCAGCGGACGCTGAGGCCGCTGGCGGCGAGATTTTTCAGCTGGATTGAGGTGGTGCACACCTGGATGGGCTGGCCTGACGGCTAGCTTTCTCAGATCAACATGCACCCCAGACCATCGCTCTTGTGCTTATCGCAGGGCTCCCTATCGAAGCGCGTCGCGATCTGACGCACTTGCCATAAGGCCTCTTTTCTACCGAGTCCGAAAGGCAGCTGTGCGGGACCTTTGAGACATTCCCAAAAAACCGGCCTTGGTATAAATGGGCGGAAAGCGGACACACGATGCTGAGAAATCCGGTTCGAGGGGCGTTTCCGCCTCCAAACCCGGCGCGATGCTACGAAGCCAGTACACAGACGTGATCGGGAGATCACCGAAGGCCGCCCAGTAGCTCTCGTGCGCTGCCCACTAGAAGGCCAAGATCCACAGACGACGCGATAAAGCGATAGCCCCAATCCCTGTAGCGATTGGCGTCCTCAGGGTTGGTTGCCAGAATACCGGGTGCCTTGCGGCAGGCGGCGATACGCGTGGCGAGCTCTTTGAGGATGGCTTGGACGGGTTCTGCGCCCGGACTGCCAAGGTGACCGAGTGAGGCCGACAGGTCTGATGGGCCGACAAAGACGCCATCGACGCCCGGCACGGCAGCAATAGCCTCCAGATTGTCCAGCGCCTCTTTGGTTTCTACCTGGACCAGCACGCAAATCTCATCGTTCGCCTGGCTCAGATAGTTGTGCGCCTGACCGTAACGGCTCGCCCGCGTTGCCCCTGCAACGCCCCTGATCCCCCCTGGCGGGTAACGGGTGGCGCGTACAGCCGCTTGCGCTGCTTCTGCGTGCTGATCGAAGGGGATGAGCAGGGGCTGCGCGCCGATATCCTGACGCTTCTTGATAAGCACCTTATCGTTCCACGCGGGTCGTGCAGCCAGCGCGCTTTGCCCTGCCGATGCCGCCTGGAGCAGGGGCGGGAGAGCTGCGACTTCCACCGCGGCGTGTTCGCTGTCGAACAGCATCCAATCGAAGCCGACAAG
>JBHJIX010000064.1:0-4282 GCA_050043025.1 Cohaesibacteraceae bacterium | reverse complement strand
TCGGCCATCGCCAGAAAGGATGTGAATGCCCTCAGGTTCCTTTTCCAGCGCGATGCTATCGGCGTCTGGGACCAGCGAAATCGGCCGCTCGCTGCGACCGGCCTCAAGGCGCTGCAACGAGTAAGGCGACAGGTTGCGGCTAGGATCTTTGTCACCATCGAGCCACGGTGCACCGCGATCGAAGACGATGACGTCTTTGCCTGCTTGAGCGAGCCCAGCGGCGGCATCAATGCCACTTTCATAACCGCCTATGATGAAGGCTTGCGCGCCTGGTATGTCTTCCCAGCTGGCCACGGTGCTGTAGTGCCGTCCGAGTTCGGCGCCCGGCAGCCCGTCGTCGGACGGGTCGCCAAAGTGACCGCAGGCCCAAATAACAAAATCGGCAGTGAAGGTGCCGAGATTGGTTTCAAGAGCAAATCCAACGTCTTCGGGCCGGATCGACCTTACGTCGACGCCGCATTGAACATTGAGGCCGAATGCATCGGCGGCTTGTTCCAGATAGCGCGAATAGGACTTGCCATCCGGGTGCTCGCTTCGAAGTGACCATCCCGGTGCGCTGTCGTAACTGATCGCGTTGAGGTCTGTCACGCCAAAGGCATTGCCTGGAAAGGACGGCGTGAGAAGGCGGGTCTCTAACGGCCAGTTCAAAAAGCTCTGCCCGATCTTGCCGCGTTCCAAAACCCAAACATCAGGAATGGCGAGGTCCCGCAATACTCTCGCCACGCCAAGACCGGCTGGCCCTCCGCCTACAACAGCGACCCGGACATGCTCGGGAAAATGGGCGCCATCTTTCCAGATCACTGGCCTGCTCCCAAAACATCACCCTTTGATGCAACAGTGTGATGGATGCGCCAGGCAATCGCAGGCCGTGCCGACACGACTGCACGGGCTTCGTCCATTCTCATATTGCTGTCCATGTCGTCATTTGTCTGTTGGGGAGTACCGAAAGTGGGCCTTCAAAACGCAGTGAAGAAAGCGTTATGATATAAAATAACGTTAGACAATCATCATCCAGCAACAACCGCGAGTCATGCACCATGAAAGTTCGCCCACCCCTGCTCCTCGCTGCCATGATCTTGGCGCCGTCGGCAGCTCAGGCCCATCCAGGCCATGTTTCTGAAGCTTCAGGCCATTCGCATTGGATCGCCGTAGCTGCCTTGGCAGCAATCGCCCTTGTCGGCGCATGGAGCCTTGTAAGAAAGCTCAGCCAGAAAAAGACCGACCAGCGGGAGATTGCCGCTGCACAGACAAACGCGGGGGATCAAGAGCCGGCGTGAGCGAGAGGTTCAGCCAATAAATCTATCGGGACAGATCGGGCGCTTTTTTAAAGTACAACAAACGGAAGTTTCCCATGACGAAGATCCCCGTCACTGTTTTAAGTGGCTTTCTCGGCGGCGGCAAAACGACGACCATCAACCACATCATCGATACCAAGAGGGCTCAGAGCGTCGCCATCATTGTCAATGACATTGCCGAGGTGAACATCGACGGCAAGCAGATCGGCGACAAGATACTGCAGACCGAAGAGAAGCTCGTTGAACTGCAAAATGGCTGTCTGTGCTGCACACTGCGCGGCGATTTGTTTGATGAAACGCGCAAGCTCGCGCTGGAAGGTAAGTACGATTACCTGATCATAGAAGCGAGCGGCGTCTCCGAGCCACTGCCGATAGCAGCTACCTTCACGTTCCCTATGGATGACGGCAACTCTCTGAAGGACGTTGCGCACCTGGACACCATGGTAACGGTGGTGGATGCCGTCAATTTCATCGAACAGTACCAGTCCGATGAAATGGAAATTCAAGAGAGAAAGACGAGGTTGCAAACCCACGATCAAACATCAGTCGTTGAGTTGATGATTGATCAGTTGGAGTTTGCCAACGTCATCCTGGTCAACAAGTCGGACCTGGTGAGCCTGGAAAAGCTTGCAAAAATTCATCAGATGGTTCGCGCCATCAATGCTGAAGCCAAGATCATCGATACCAATTTCGGCAAGGGCGAGCTCGCCGAAATCATGAATACCAATTCCTTCGACTTTGAGCGGGCTGAAGAATACCCGACCTGGTTCAAAGAGATGGAAAAGGGCGAGGAGCAGCCCTCGTCAGAGGGTCATGATCACGCCCACGAGAACGGCGAAGGCAATGGACGTGATGGAAACGGGCATGGCAACGGCCAACATCTCATTCACAGCCATAGTCACGAATTCGGCCTGACTGCTTTCGTCTACCGGGCACGAAAACCATTTGTTCCGGAGAGATTTATGGAGTTCACCGAAACCCCGGTCGCCGGTCTTATTCGCTCAAAAGGCTTCTTTTGGCTGTGCACCCGCATGGACAATGCTGGAGATTTTCAGCTCGCCGGAAAACTGAAGGATTATGGCCTAGCGGGGAAATGGTACTCCAGCATTCCCACGGATGATTGGACGCCCGCCATGCGAGAATTCATCGAACAGGAGTGGGTGGAGCCCTTCGGCGATAGGCGCCAGGAAATCGTGTTTATCGGCAGCGATGATGAGATCGATCAGGCATACATCGTGAGCAAATTGGATGCTTGCCTGATCACCGACGCCGAACTGAATGAGGACTACAGCACGTTCCCCGATCCGTTCCCAAGGTGGTAGGAGCCCTTCTGAGAAGGCGCAAACTGCACTTCGCTTCTCTGACTTATTGAAGCGCAGCACCAGATAACCTCATGCAGTGGTCGACTAAGGGAATGTTGGCCACTGCCAGAGCCCTGCCTTTGTGGCAAGCTGAGCTTTAGCCGCGTTGAAACGATTGGGGCCGGCGATGCCCCGCCCGATGGTTCACCCCCTGCCGGGGCTACAGCTCGATGCGCTCCGTCAATTTTCGCTTGTTCCAAGGCTCATTCGGGACGATATCCGCCAGCACGATAGACATAGCTGATTTCCCTTTGAAGAAAGATCAGCATTGAAACACGGTCCGGCTTGAAGGCTGCTTTGCCGCCATTTCGGACGTCGCCAACGCAACTGGCGTGGGTCGACTTTGGTCTGGAAGTGACGGGGGCTTTTGTCGCCTCTAAATTCCTGTCAGGGACAATAGTGATCTTCTCAAACAGTCGGGCGACGGCTTCCGCGCCTGGGTCATTGTGGCCAGCAAGGTTCTCTTCTGAAAGGTAGCTCGCTCGACCCGCGCGCACGCGTGGTATTTTGGCTGTTGAATCAGCACCCTCCCGCGCGGCGAGCGCAGCTACGTCGAGCCCGTTGGAGAGGCCTTCAAGCGCCGGAAACAGAGCATCGATCATGGTTCGATCCCCTGGCCCTGCACCACCCACCTGCTGGATCCTGTCCAACCCGGCTTTCAACCCGCCCACGGCATTCCGTCCGCCCGCTCATCTCCAAAACGTATGGGTTTGACAGATTTACAGCCGCGCCATTGCAGATTCGTTATGCCGGCAACGACCTAGAGAACAGTCGGAGGCGATCGCTTGCTTTTTGGTTGGTGTGGGGTTTGACTTTGGCGCTCGTCTGCTGCCATTTCTTGCTGATCTCATAGATGTTTCGCGAGAGCAGTCAAACTGCATCGCGCGGCAAATGATTAGGACAGCGCATTCGGCGCGCCGATTTCACCAGGTGCTGAGCCGAGCCTGCTAAACGCTCCTAACACAGAGTTGGCAGAGTTGGGAGCGAAACGCAGAAAACGCGGCTCGCGATCCGCGTTGATTGGCAAGCATGCTCAATGCCCGTTTGCCTGTGCGCTCGTACACGAAATTTGCTTGAAAATTGTCTCTGCTGAATTGCGCAGGTTGGCTTTGCCTCACGTGTTTGCCGACACAACACCATGTGTATGTCTAGCGATCGGTACAAGCACCCTGGGCCAGAAACGATAACTCTCGACTGATCTTCTGATCCACACTAGGTGAAGGATCTAACGATGTCGGCCTACACTCCGAGCAAATGCAACGCTTCCATAAAAATCGGCGGCGCCAGCGCGGTTTCATAAGGCTGCTCAGCTGATTTCGCGCAGAAAATAGCAGCGTCGAGAAACAACAGGCTACCCAACACTCTTTGTGAGTTCGTTGGCCCATATCTATTCCGTTGCGGCTACTAGGTGCCGGCGTTGCATGTTGCGTTGTATGCAGCGGTGAATCCGTAGAGCGAAATCAGCATAGAAACGTCGCGTTGGGCGCGGTCCTTGATGGCCATGGTCATCGTGGCGCCCGCCTTCATATGATCCACGGCGCTGGTATCGAGCGATGCGTAAGCCATGCAGAAGGTCGGGAAGCAGGTCTCGAACCGAGCGGTAGTCACGTATTCCTCATCGATCAT
>JBHJIX010000063.1:0-35544 GCA_050043025.1 Cohaesibacteraceae bacterium | reverse complement strand
GCCCGGTTTCGGGGCCGACATGGGTAGTGCTGGCGCCCAAGCGCGCGCCAAGCCCAAACCCTCCAAGGGTGCCGATCGACGGGTAGAGGCCCGCATCTCGCTGGAAGAGCTTCTGGCAGGTGACAAAGTGACGGTGACCATCCCCGGACAGGGATCGGTGAAGGTCGCTTTGCCCAAGGGCGCTGAAGACGGTCAGACCATTCGGCTGAAGGGCAAAGGCGATCCGTCGCCGGCTCCGGGCGGTCAGGCTGGCGATGCACTGGTAACACTGCGTTTGGCCGACCACCCCGTGTACAAAGCCGATGGCGCGACCCTTTCAATGGACCTGCCGGTCACGCTGGATGAGGCCGTCTTGGGCGCACGTGTGAGCGTGACAACGCTCGACGGCACCGTCGCCATGACGCTGCCGGAGGGCACCCAATCGGGTCGTGTGATGCGGCTGAAGGGTCGCGGCCTGCCCACTAAATCCGGTGCGCGCGGCGATCTTTTGTCAAGGTACTGATCAAACTGCCCGAGGATGGCGACGAGGCGCTCGCCGCACTCATGCGCCGCTGGCGTGCCGATGGCCGTTATCAGGTCCGCTAATAGACCAGCTGGCGCGTTAACCGGCCTCTGCCCCAAGGCTTTGGTCAGGCTTGTGTCGCTCAGCGGGGTATGACCAAACTGTGACAGGCTGGACGCCAAGCAAAAGCAAGATGGCGCGTCCGGGGAGGAGCCTCGATGCACCAAACGCTGTACCTGTCGCACCCTAGCTTTCTCGATCATGCGACGCCGCTGGGCCACCCGGAACGGCCTGACCGCATAAGGGCCATTGATCGGGCGCTGGAGGATGAGCGGTTTGCCGGTTTAGACCGAGACATCGCGCCCTGGGGCACGCTCGATCAGGTGACGCTGGCGCATCCCCTGCCCTATGCGACTGGCATTCGCGATGCCTGCCCGGAGGAAGGGCTGGTGCGGCTTGATGCGGACACCACTGTTTCCCCCGGTACGTGGGAGGCGGCCCTGCGCGGCGTGGGCGCGGCCTGCCAGGCCGTTGACGAGGTGATGACCCGCAAGGTGAAGAACGCCTTCTCGGCCGCCCGGCCACCGGGCCATCATGCCGAGCGGGCGCAATCGATGGGCTTCTGTTTTTTCAACAATGCCGCGATTGCCGCCCGGCATGCCCAGAAAGAGCATGGTGCGGAGCGTGTCGCGATCATTGATTTCGATGTGCATCACGGCAACGGCACACAGGACATTTTGTGGAACGACGCAACAGTGATGTACGCCTCGACCCACCAGGCGCCGCTCTATCCGGGGACGGGCGCAGTGCAGGAGACGGGCGAGCATGGCACCATCGTCAACGCACCGCTTGCCTCAGGCGACGGCGCGGAGGCGTTCAATGAAGCGTTTTCCACGGTCATCCTGCCCCGGCTTCACGATTTTGATCCCGATCTGGTGATTCTTTCGGCCGGATTTGATGCCCACACTCGCGACCCGCTTGCCAACATTCATCTGCATGAGGCTGATTTTGTGTGGGTGACAGAGCAATTGATGGAGCTGGCGGCGCAAAAGGCCGGCGGACGGCTGGTTTCGCTGCTTGAAGGCGGCTACGACCTGACAGGCCTGTCGCGCGCGGTGGCTGCTCATGTGGCAACGCTGATGCAGGCGTGACCGGCTGACCGTTTGTTGCATACCCGGTGAAGGATTTCGGCCATGAGCGACACCGATCAGACCGCCCTTAACGAGATGACCTTTGAAGCGGCGATGGCCGAGTTGGAGCGTATCGTCGATCGTCTGGAGCGTGGCGACGTGGCGCTGGAAGATTCCATTGCGATCTATGAGCGCGGCGAAGCCTTGAAAAGCCGGTGTGAGGCGCTTCTGAAAGCAGCCGAGGAACGTGTTGAAGCCATTCGCCTCTCGGTCAAGGGCGAGCCGGCCGGCACGGAACCGCTCGCCCCGTAAGGGACCCAGCGATGCTCGGCGCGTTCGCCATTTTCTGCGGTTTGGTTCTGCTTGCCGGCTGGGCATTCCTCATTCGCGATTGGATCGCCAGCGTGAACTGGACCATTGTGCCTGGTACAGTGCGTGGCGCTCTGGTCGAAGCAGCGCGTGAAAGCGATCCTTTTCGACCCTGGGAGCAGAAGGACGGCTACCGGTCCGTCATCCGCTACGCCTACACCGTCGACGACCAAACCTATGTGGGAAGCCGCTACTCGGCGACCCGCGAGCCATTCTTTGAAACTGAAGCAGATGCCGATGCGATGATCGGCCGGTTTCCTATTGGCGGCGCACTGCGCGTGCGGGTCAATCCCAAGGATCCAAAGCAAAGCCTTTTGATGCGGCAGTTGTCATTGGCCGATGCCCTGCCCGGCTATCTAGCCATGGCTTGCCTACTGGTTGGCGTTCTCTCAATCTAACCTAATAGACCGTTTCGCGTTCAATTTCGATGAACAGTGTGTCGTCGCCAGACAGATCGACACCTTGTGCAAAGGCGCCCTAAATACTGGGCAACGGAAACAATTTGCAGAGGTGATCTGTCATGAGCTGGCTTTCTGGCCAAGACCCGACGCCGGGCGATGCCAAGTCCTGCGATGCCATTGAAACAGTTATCATTCCACGGGCGCGGGACCTGGGTGGATTTGAAGTGCGGCGGGCTTTGCCCTCACGCGAACGCCGTATGGTTGGGCCCTTTATCTTCTTCGATCAAATGGGTCCGGCTGAGTTCCTGATCGGCGGCGGTATCGATGTTCGCCCGCATCCGCATATCGGGCTGGCAACCGTGACTTATCTGTTCGATGGCGAGGTGCTTCACCGCGACTCGCTGGGGACCGAGCTTTCCATCAAGCCCGGCGAGCTCAATCTGATGTCGGCCGGCAGCGGCATTGTGCATTCAGAACGCACGTCAGAAGCTGCCAAGGCTTTGGGACCGAAACTGTTCGGCATCCAAAGCTGGGTTGCTCTGCCCGAATCGCACGAGGAAGGCGCACCGGCTTTTGAGCATTACGGAGCGGACCAACTGCCGATGATCAACGATCATGGCGTGGCGATGCGTGTGATTGCAGGCGAACTAATGGGCGTGAAAGCCCCGACCAAAACCGCCTGGCCGACGCGCTATGCCGATGTGACACTTGCCACCGGCGCAAGCATGCCTCTCGACCCAACCTATGAGGAGCGCGGCATCTACACGGTGTCAGGCACGTTGGACATTGCTGGCGATCAGTTCGGCCCCGGGCAACTTTTGGTGTTCAAACCGGGCGATGAGATCACCGTTCGTGCGAGCGCCGATGCCCGGTTCATGGTGCTGGGCGGTGAGCCGATGGATTCTGAGCGCCACATCTGGTGGAACTTTGTGTCCTCCTCAAAGGACCGCATTGAACAGGCCAAGGCAGACTGGAAATCCGGCCGGTTCGATACCGTTCCTGGTGATGAGGAAGAGTTCATCCCGCTGCCTGATTGAATGCCTACCATGTGATGGCTTTCTAGGCTCAGGCTCTGGGCGGTACTGTGCCGCCCGGAGCCCCCAAGTGTCAGGCTAACATGATAGAATGAAGTGTCAGACTTTCTTTACACTTCGAGTCGTCGTACACTTGCCTTTATGCCGCGCTTTACGCGCTGCGAAACTGCGATAGTGTGACGCCATGAGCTTGATAGAACGCCCTGATACGCCGCTTCTCGACACCATCGGTTCGCCAAACGACCTCAAGTCCTTGGACCATGAGCAGCTAACGCAAATCGCCGACGAAGTGCGAGCGGAGATGATATCCGCCGTCTCGGTGACCGGCGGCCATCTGGGCGCTGGGCTCGGCGTGGTTGAGCTGACGGTGGCCTTACATGCGGTGTTCAACACGCCGGATGATCGGCTGATCTGGGATGTCGGGCACCAGTGCTATCCGCACAAGATTCTGACCGGCCGCCGCGATCGCATCCGCACCATAAGGCAGGGCGGTGGGCTTTCCGGTTTTACCAAGCGCGCCGAGAGCGAGTACGACCCGTTTGGAGCGGCGCACTCCTCGACCTCCATCTCATCTGGCCTTGGCATGGCCGTGGCGCGCGATCTTCAGGGCCGGCAAAACAATGTCGTCTCGGTGATTGGCGATGGGTCGATGTCGGCCGGCATGGCCTATGAAGCGATGAACAATGCGGGTGCTATGGACGCCCGTCTGATCGTGATTCTCAACGACAATGATATGTCGATTGCCCCACCGACAGGGGCCATGAGCGCCTATCTGGCACGTCTGGTCTCAGGCAACACCTATCGCTCGGTGCGTGAGGGCCTGAAGCGCGTGGCGAAAAAGCTGCCGCCCTATTGGCACAAAAAGGCAGCTCAAGCCGAAGAGTTCACCCGCTCCTTCTTCACCGGCGGCACGATGTTTGAGGAACTCGGCTTCTATTATGTTGGCCCGATCGACGGGCACAACATCCACCATCCGATGCCGGTTCTGGAAAATGTTCGCGACAGCGAGCAAGGGCCGATTCTGGTGCATGTGCGCACCCAGAAGGGCAAGGGCTATGGCCCGGCAGAAGCGTCGTCGGACAAATATCACGGCGTCTCGAAATTCAACGTCGTCACCGGCGAGCAGGCCAAATCCAAGCCCAATGCACCGGCCTACACGCGGGTGTTCGGCCAGTCTCTGATCCGCGAAGCGGAGGAAGATGACCGCATTGTCGGCATCACGGCGGCCATGCCATCGGGTACAGGCATTGATCTGTTCGGCCGGACCTTCCCACAACGCACCTTTGACGTTGGGATCGCTGAGCAACATGCGGTGACCTTCGCCGCCGGCATGGCCTCGGACGGAATGAAGCCGTGCTGTGCGAGCTACTCCACCTTCCTGCAGCGCGGTTACGACCAGGTCGTCCACGACGTCGCCATCCAAAAGCTGCCGGTTCGCTTCCCCATCGACCGGGCTGGTCTTGTCGGTGCGGATGGGCCGACCCATGCCGGCTCGTTCGACATTGCCTATCTAGGCTGTCTTCCAGGTTTCACCATCATGGCCGCCGGTGACGAGGCGGACCTTGTCCACATGGTGCGCACGGCTGCCGATTATGACGAAGGTCCCATCGCGTTCCGTTACCCGCGGGGCGAAGGCGTGGGTGTAGATCTGCCCGACCGCGGCGACATCCTGGAGATCGGCAAGGGCCGGATCGTCCGGGAAGGTTCGACCGTTGCCATCCTATCGCTTGGATCGCGCCTGAAAGACGCGCTGAAAGCCGCCGATACGCTGGAGACCGAAGGGCTTTCCACCACAGTGGCCGATGCACGTTTCGCCAAACCGCTCGATGTCGAGCTCGTGCAGCGTCTTGCCCGCGAACATGAGGTGCTGATCACCGTTGAAGAAGGCTCGGTCGGCGGATTCGGCTCTTATGTTCTGCGTACGCTCAACGATGCTGCCTTGCTGGATGGCCGGCTGAAGCTTGCTACCCTGACTTTGCCAGACAGGGTTATCGACCAAGATAGTCCGGCAAAGATGGTGGCCGAGGCGGGTCTTGATGCGGAGGGGATTGTGGCCTCTGTGTTCCGGCTTTTGGGCCGCGACCAGATCGTCACCCCCGCGCGAGCCTGACAGACCGCGCCTGTGCGGGCGCTTTCACCCTTTTTCGCGCTGTTGTTCTCAACAGCGCTGCTGGTGGCTGGCCAGGGGCTGCAAGGCGCGCTTGTTCCGCTGCGCGGAGAGGCTGAGGGTTTTGGCTCGTTCTGGGTCGGCGGTTTCGGCTCAAGTTTCTATCTAGGCTTTGCGATTGGTTGTGTGGCGGCGCCTGCGCTGGTGGCGCGGGCCGGACATATCCGAGTGTTCGCGGCGCTTGTTGGCCTGAAGTCGGGCACGATCATCCTGCACCCTTTGGCTATCGATCCTGCGATCTGGACGGTGCTGCGCATGGTCACCGGCTTCTGCCTGGCTGGCCTCTACATCATAATTGAAAGCTGGCTGAACGAGCGCACCGACAACAGCAACCGCGGGCTGGTGATGTCGATCTATGTCATCATCAACTTCGCGATGCTGACATTTGGGCAAATGCTGCTCATCACCTACCCGTTGGAAAGCTTCGCGCTGTTTACACTGGCTTCAGTGCTCGTCTCGTTTGCCGCCCTACCACTGGCGCTCAGTCGGGCGACCCAGCCCGCCCCGCTCTATGTCGTCCGGCTTAATCTCAGGCGTCTGGTCAGCAACTCGCCGGTGGGCGTTGTGGCAACCTTCGGGGTCGGCGCGGCAACCGCCGCATTCTGGGCACTGGGCGGCGTCTATGCCTCACGTTCGGGCCTCACGACCGATCAGGCCGCCCTGTTCTTGAGTGTCGCAGTTGTGGGCGCCGCCTTCTCCCAATGGCCAGTAGGGCGCCTATCGGACAAGATCGATCGCCGATTGGTGCTCGTTGGCCTCCATGTTGCCTCCTGTCTGGCAGGGTTGGCAGTGTTTTTGGTCCAGCCGTCTTCCCTGATTCCAATTCTGCTGGGCGGGTTCGCAATCGGCGCAACGGTTTTTCCCGCCTATGCCGTGGCGGTTGCCCATACCTATGATCATGCCGACCCCGATGAGTACGTGACCATGGCATCCGGGCTCTTGCTCGTCTTCGCCATTGGCTCAATCCTGGGTCCCATTTCGGCGTCCGTGCTGGTCGATGCGATGGGCCCGCAAGGCTTCTTTGCGTTCATTGGTTTGGTGGAAGGCACTTTGGCCGTCTTTGTCATTGGCCGCCTTGCCTTCTCGACACCTGTTGAAGAGGGCGAGAAGGAAGATTTCTCTCTGGCCACCACGGCGCCTGTCGGCCTTGTGCTGTCTGATGGTGATCTTCAGGATCAGGATGTTGATCTTGTTGAACTCCAACCTGTGGTGTTTGAGGGTGGTGAGGAAGATGCAGAAAACGCCCTGGAGGGGGACGACGACGCCCCGCGACAGGAGCGCGCAGACCCCGCCCCATAAGGCTGCTTGGTCTTGATGCTGCCTTGGAAAGCGACGATAAGCAGCGGTATGAGCATGACGCGGCTCCATCACCATCTGCGCGGGGTTCTGGTGGCCCTGGCTCTCTGTGCCCTGGCGGCGCAGCAGCTTGTTGGCTTCGCGCTGGCAGCCTCGCCTGCGTTTGCGCAGGAATCCGGACTGTCCTTGTGCCTGTCGAGCGCGGCCGAACCTGGTTCACCGCACGGCGATACGGCACCCGGTCTCTGCGTGTGCACCTTGCAGCACAGCGTGGCCGTCTGGTCGCCTATTTTGGGGCCAGCCGAGCCTCAAACCATCGCGCTTTTTGCAGCGATGCGTCCTGTCATTCAAGCGCCTTTGCGCGATCCGGCGACCCTGCCACCCCCTTCGCGAGCACCGCCGAAAGTCTTTCGCATCGCCTGACTTGCGCCATTCGGCGCCCCTTCTGCTTTTGTGAAAGACATCTTCATGACCAAGACCACCCTTTTGGCCGCTTCGGCCGCCCTCGCCCTTGCCATCGCTCCTGCCGCCCAGGCTGGGGACGCCAACACAACTATGCTCACCGACGACATCGTTTCCACACATGGTGCGGACACGATTGCCGTCGGCGATCTTCATCTCTTCAACATTTTCACCCGCGAGACGCCGCCCAATGCGCGCAGCGCCGGCGGTTTCCTGTCGATCTACAACTATGCTGAAGATGACCGCCTGGTTGGCGGCTCCTCACCCATCGCCGAACGGGTGGAAATCCACACCATGTCGATGGAAAACGACGTCATGCGCATGCGTCTGCTGCCCGATGGCATTGAGCTACCGAACGAAACGCAGGTCGACCTTGCGCCGGGCGGCCTGCACGTCATGTTTATCGGTCTGGAACGTCCCTTCGTCGCCGGCGAAGAGGTTCCTCTAACGTTGACCTTTGAGGTAAATGGCGAACGTGAGTTCATGATGCCGGTACGCGCTCGCGGTGAAGAAGCAATGGACGGTATGGACCATTCGGGCCACGCTGACTCTCATGACCATGGTCACGATCACGGGAGCCACAACTGATGCAAACCGTTCGTCTTGTTCTCTGGGGTCTTGTCGCCCTGATCGTGATTGGCATGGGGGCTTTCGCCGTGCAGGCTTATCTGCGCGGGCAATCCGCTGATCAGGCCACGCTTTACGAAGAGAGCGTTGCCGCCGTTGGCGGCCCGTTCACGCTGGTTCGTGCTGACACCGGCGAAATGGTGACCGACGCGGACTTTGCCGACAAGCCGAAGGCGATCTTCTTCGGCTTCACCTACTGTCCCGATGTTTGTCCGACCACGCTGTTTGAGCTTGCCACCTACATGGAAGAGCTTGGGCCGCTGGCGGAAAACTTCCACACGCTGATGGTCACGGTCGATCCGGAACGCGACACGCCAGAGTTTCTGGACCAATATGTAAGCGCCTTTGATGACCGTATCATCGGCCTTACCGGCGACCCAGCAAACGTCGATGATGTCATCAGCAACTATCGTGTCTATGCTCGGCGCGTGGAGCTTGAGAGCGGCGATTACACCATGGACCATACGGCTTCGATTTTCCTGATGAACGCGGAAAACGAGCTGATCGGCACCATTGCCTATCAGGAAAGCCCCGAGACGGCGCTGCCCAAGTTGGAACGGCTCGCCCGCCTGGGCAGCTAACCGGAGGCCGGTTCGATGGCACGCGCGCGGCTGGATCAGCTTCTCGTCGCGCGCGGGGCCTTTGCCTCTCGCGCCCGCGCCCGCGATGCCGTGTTGCGCGGCTGCGTGGCGGTTGATGGAAAGATCCTCGCCAAACCCGGCCAGATGGTCGATGAATCAGCAGGCCTCATCGTCGACGACCCAGCGCAAGCCTATGTCGCCCGCTCAGCCTTGAAATTGAAGGCCGCTTTTGAGGCCTTCAACATCGGTGTGAGCGGCAAGCATGTGCTCGACGTCGGCCAGTCGACCGGTGGTTTCACGCAGGTGCTCCTGGAAGCAGGCGCCGCCCATGTGACAGGTGTTGATGTCGGCCACGACCAGTTGGACGCCAGCCTTGCCAGCGATCCGCGTGTGACGGTCTTCGAGGGTGTAAACGCCCGTGATCCTGACGCCCTTCCCGCTGGCCCATTCGACGCGGCCGTCATCGATGTGAGTTTTATCTCGCTGGCATTGGTGATGCCTTCCGTCATGGCAACTCTTTCCCCGACGGCGCCGGTCATCGCGCTTTTCAAACCGCAGTTCGAAGTTGGAAAGCAGGCGATTGGTAAGGGCGGGCTGGTGCAGGATGAGGACGCGATCAACGCCGCACGTGAGACAGTGATCAAGGCTACATCGGATCTGGGTTACGATCTTGTGGGCACAATCTCCTCGCCGATTGCCGGCGGCGACGGAAATGTTGAAACCCTGATGCACTTTGTCCCATCAGGCGGTCTTGCCTGACCTCTAAGCCTGCCCCACCCTTGTAAGGGCGTTCTGCCTTTCAGGGATCGAGCATGGAACAAACACAGCAAGCATCGCCCTTTTCCACATTGGCCCGCCGTGTGCGCTACGTAGCCCGGCAAGGCTCCCGCGTTGGCTGGTATGCAGGCCAGGCCTATCGCATGCGCCGCTTGCAGCGCGCTGCCTATGACCTTGATCCAACCCTCAAACCCGATCTGACCATGCCGGACAAGCCGGTTCCGAGCGTACGCGATCTGTTGCGCGGAATTGCCGGAATGGCAGCGCGCGACCTCGCCAATGTCGAAGCCGGCCTTTATCCGCAGCCGGCTGATCAGGAAAGCTGGCGCGAACGGCTGCGCAACGCGCGCGCTTTCTTTGACGATGTGCCCGAGGTGGCGCGCCGCCGCGCCGAAGGTCGCCATCAAGAGGTTCATAGCGGAGAGGATGCCGGCAAGCGCCCGCGTTATTACGAGCAGAACTTCCACTTCCAGACCGATGGCTGGATGTCAGAGCGTTCCGCACGCCTCTACAACACGCAAGTTGAGGTGCTGTTCTCTGGTGCCACGCAAATGATGCGGCGGCAGGGATTGGTGCCCGTCGCTCGTTTCATGGAGGGCCGCGATCAGCGCACCGTGCGCGCGCTTGATCTCGCGACCGGTCCGGGCGGCTTCGCGCAAGCCCTGTCGGCGACCTATCCGAGATTGCCCCTGCTCTCGGTCGATTTGTCCGAGCCCTATCTGCGACACGCGCTGTCGCACCTGCCGGAGGGTCCGCAACGCAAGGGCCTTGTCGCCAAGGGCGAAGCAATGCCTTTCGCCGATGGGTCTTTCGATCTCCTGTCGACCGTTTTTCTTTTTCACGAGCTACCGCCCAAGATACGCAAGGCCGTCGCGGCCGATATCGCGCGGGTGATGAAGCCAGGCGGGATGTTCGTGTTCGTGGACAGCCTACAACCGGGAGATGCGCCGCAGTTCGATGGGCTGCTTGATATCTTCCCGCAGCTTTTCCACGAGCCCTACTATGCCAGCTTTGCAACCACCGACCTAATCGGCCTGTTTGAAGCTGTCGGTCTTCGCCCGGTGCATGACGATACCGCCTTCGTCTCCAAGGTACTGGCCTTTGAAAAGCCGAACTCTCGGCCTTGAATACACTCGTTGGGGGCGGATCTCTAAAACACGAGGCCAGTTGCGCCTATCGACTGGTTTTTAAGACCGACCGGCCGAAGCGGCATCGGTCATTGGCGGCAGATGATGAACAAAGCGGTTCTACGGACAGTTTCCAAGGCGGCTGGGCTTCTTGCCTTGATCGCGGGCGCGATCCTACTGCCCTTGCCGCTGCCGTTGGGAATCCCGCTTCTGGCGGTTGGTGTCATCCTTCTCCTCTCATCATCGATCACGGCACGACGCATTGTGCGAGCGTTGAGGGCGAAGTCCGACATGCTTGACCGACTGTTCACTGCGGTCGAGGAGCGATTGGCTGGGCGCGCCGGCGCGCGGCTGCGGTCAACACGCCGGATACGCTCACGAAGGCGCCGCGGGCATGACGCACATCGCACGCCAGCCGAATAGGCCGGGCTAGTCAGCGAATGTCGATGTCGAGCCCTAGGTCCAGTGACGGCGCTGAACTCGTCAGCCAGCCCGACGAGATGTAGTCCACGCCGCTTTCGGCGACACTGGCGATGGTTTCCAGCGTGATGCCACCTGACGCTTCCAGAACCACCGGTGCGCCGGGTGCTGCCTCGTTCATGGCAACGCCCCTGGCCAGCATCTCAGGGCCCATATTGTCCAGCATGACGACATGGGGTCGCTGCGCCACCGGCAGGTCGCGGATCAGAGCGAACTGATCGAGGGTGTCGACCTCGATCTCGATGGCCAGAAGGTGGCCGGCGAACTCTTTTGCGGCGCGTAGCGCTTCCACGACCCCGCCAGCGACAGCGATGTGGTTGTCCTTGATGAGGATAGCGTCATCGAGCCCGAAACGATGGTTGGAGCCACCGCCCATCCGCACCGCATACTTCTGCACAGCCCGCAGGCCAGGGAGCGTCTTGCGGGTGCAGGTCACCTTCGCTTTTGTGTGGGCGATGGCTTGGGCAAACGCGCCGGTGGCGGTGGCAATACCCGACAGGTGGGTAAGGAAGTTGAGCGCCACGCGCTCCGCCGACAGGAGGTTCAGTGCTGGACCAGCGATGGTCGCGATCATGTCGCCCGGCGCCAATCGGTCGCCATCGGCTTTGGCCGGCTGAAAGGTGAGGCCGTCACCGATCTGGCGGAATGCACTGGCCGCCAGGGGAATACCAGCGACAATGCCGGGCTTCCGGGCGCGAATAACTGCCTCGGCCGTCGCGTCTTGAGGAAGCGTCGCCTGGCTGGTGACATCACCGGCCCGGCCCAAATCCTCCAGCAACGCTGCACGCACGGCATCATCGATCAGCGGTTGGGGCAGCTCTGATTGAATCACTTTTCCGGCTCACAAATTTGGCAAGGGAAGCCTGGGCTTACGCCGCCTTGGCCCTCTGATCCACCGCTTTACGCAAATCGGCCAGCGTCCAGAACGCTCGTTTTGCCTGATCGGGATCAGGAGCGGGATAGTCGGAACGCGAATGCCCGCCCCGACTCTCGGTTCGCATCAGTGCCGTTGCCGTGACGATCCAAGCCGCAAGCGCCATGTTGCGGACGGAGAGATTGATGGAATTGTCCTTGATGGTACCCAGCGTTTCCAGCGCGGCAACCAATCCCTCGCCATTGCGCTCCACGCCCATGTGCTGACCCATCACCATGCGGATGGCGCGGCTTGCTTCCTGATCGGAGTGCGAAAGGGCAACCGACCCGATGCTCTCCCCCAGCGCTGCCAGACGCAATTCGGCGACTGGCATCAAACTGAGGATGTCCTCAGCGATCCTGGAGGCGAACACGGCGGCTTCCAGCAAGGAGTTGGAGGCCAACCGATTGGCGCCATGCGCTCCGGTTGCTGACACTTCACCGGCCGCCCAAAGGCCATCCAGAGAGGTTCGACCGTGTGCGTCGGTCAACAAACCGCCCATATGGTAGTGCGCTGCCGGTTCGACCGGCAACGGTTCTTTCACCGGGTCGATGCCGGCATCCATCGCGCTCGCGTAAACGGTCGGGAAGCGCTCCGGGAAGGCCTCGCCGATGGCTTCGCGGCAATCCAGAAAAGCTCCTTTGCCGGACTGAACCGCACGGTGGATGGCTCTGGCGACAATGTCCCGCGGCGCCAGATCTAGGTCGGGGTGCACGCCCTCCATCAGCCGGCTGCCATCCTTGTGGACGAGGACGGACCCAGCGCCGCGCAGAGCTTCGGTGGCCAAAGGCGCAGGGTCTTTGCCGACGGCGAGAGCGGTGGGGTGGAACTGCACAAACTCTGTGTCGGCGATGACAGCACCGGCGCGGGCGGCCATGGCAAGCCCCTGCCCCCGGGCCTCAACAGGATTGGTCGTTACCGCGTAGAGACCACCGATGCCTCCTGATGTCAGGACGACTCCGCGCGCCGGCAATGTGATGGCCGTTTCGGCCTGGCCGCCATCAGCGCGCGCCTTCAGGCCAACAATTTTGCGGCCCTCAGTAACCAGTGCTTCGACGACATGGTTGGCGATGATGCGAATCGAAGGCGTTTTGGACACCGTTTCGATGAGCGCTGCCATGATTGCCTTGCCCGCCCGATCACCTTGCACATGCACGATGCGATCGACCGAATGGGCCGCCTCGCGGCCAAAGGTCAAACGACCGGCAAGGTCCCGGTCGAAGGGAACGCCGTAAGACAAGAGGTCTTCGATGCGCCCATTGGCCTCGCGGACCATGAGTTCGGCCATGGACTCGTCAACGAGACCGGCGCCCGCCGTGACCGTGTCGGCAAGGTGTGACTGCCAGGTATCGCCCTCGGCGATGGCAGCGGCGATACCGCCCTGCGCCCAGGCGGACGATGCTCCCCGTCCCAAAGGCGCGGCAGTGATGACCGTGACCGGGCGCGGTGCCATTTTCAGCGCGCAGAACAGACCGGCTAGACCGCCGCCAACAATGACAACGTCATCAACATAGATCGTCATAGTGCGATGCCCCTTGCGGGGGTCTTTAGGCGTCGCCCAAGCCCCGCGCTAGTTCTTCAGGTTCACCATGGCCTCGACAGAGGCGCGAGCACGCTCGGCCATGGAAGGCGGAATCAGAACTTCACCATCCATTGTCAGGAGCGTGTCCAAGATTTTGGGAAGTGTGATGCGCTTCATATGAGGACACAAATTACATGGCCGAACGAATTCAATCTCCGGTGCAGCCTCGGCAACATTGTCCGCCATGGAGCATTCGGTGACCATCAGGACCCGGCCCTGCTTATGGTTCGTCACCCAATCGATGATGCCAGCCGTGGATCCGGTATAATCGGCTTCAGCGATCACATCAGGCGGGCATTCAGTGTGCGCGATCACTTTGATGGATGGGTCCATTTTTTTGTAGTCGCGCAGTTCAGCGCCGGTGAAGCGCTCATGCACCTCGCAAGCCCCCCGCCAGGCAATGATGTCGACATTGGTCTGGGATGCCACCCAACGAGCAAGATACTGATCGGGCAGGAAGATCACCTTGTCGGTGTTCAGACTTTCGACGATTTGCACCGCGTTGGACGAGGTGCAGCAGATATCCACCTCTGCCTTCACATCGGCCGACGTGTTGACATAGGCGACCACAGGAACGCCCGGATAGGCGGCCTTGAGAGCACGCACATCCGCGCCGGTGATCGAGGCTGCCAGCGAGCAGCCAGCCTTCATGTCAGGGATGAGGACCGTCTTTTCAGGGTTTAAGAGTTTCGAGGTCTCGGCCATGAAGTGCACGCCGCACTGGATGATGATATCCGCCTCGACGTTGGTCGCTTCCTTGGCGAGCTGCAGGCTATCGCCGACAATGTCGGCAACGCCGTGGAAAATTTCCGGCGTCTGATAATTGTGTGCCAGAATCACAGCGCCACGCTGCTTTTTCAGCTCATTAATCGCCTTGATGTAAGGCGCATGAACGGGCCATTCGATGCGCGGAATGGCATGCGCCATCTTCTCATAAAGATGGCCAACAGCCGCCTCGACCGCAGGCGTGTAGGTGAGATCCGGCGCTGGAAGCGGCGCGAACCGACGGCTGCAAGGCTGCACCGGCTCGTCCAAAACCCCATCATAGGGAACAGGCGTAATGGTGCGTGGGCTCTCCAACGTGAAAGCTTGATCGGTGGCAAGGGTCATACCGTGTCTCCCGAAAGACGCGTGCAAGCTGCCTGCCAGAGGGCAGGATGAGTAAAAACTCTGCTGCTTGCCGCACTTTTTCTCAATGCGAGCATAAAGCGGGCATACCGACTTATGCTCATGTTGAGTTTTAGTATAGGCTCTTTTCCAACAGGTTGCAAGGCAACCTATCGTGCGGCCATGGCGTTCAACGTACCCACCAAGTGACGCAATCCATGGAAAGCCGCGGTTCGCATCAAAAAAGCTGATGTGAAGGATCAGGAATTTGCGTTGGCTGGATGACCGCAACAGGTGTAGCAGAGATTCTTGGTGAAGCCGCCGCGCGTGGCTTGGTACGACAATGCTTCCTTGCAACGTAATGGGCTTTGCTATGACCAATGCTCCCTTGCCGAACCGCCTGACCTCACCGCCGATGACAGCCCTGTGGCTGGTTATCGTTGCGGGCTGCTTCATTTCGCTTTTGTCCTTTGGCCCACGCTCGGTGCTTGGACTGTTTCTGGTTCCCATTACCGAGACGCGTGAATGGACGCGCGAGGTGTTTGCGCTTTCCTTGGCGATCCAGAACCTCATGTGGGGTCTTGGCCAACCTGTCGCCGGTGCAATCGCCGACCGCTACGGCACGGGTCGAGTGCTGGCGGGCGGCGGCATCATCTATGGCCTGGGTCTGATCCTTATGGCCTGGGCACCCGATCCGCTTTGGCTACACATTTCGGCTGGCGTGATGGTTGGGCTTGGCATGGCAGCCGCCTCCTTCTCCATTGTGCTTGCAGCCTTCGGACGGCGGGTGCCTGAAGAAAAGCGACCACTGGTGTTCGGCGTCGGCACGGCAGCCGGCTCCATGGGTCAGTTTCTGTTTGCGCCCTTGGGCCGGACCTTTATCGCCGACTATGGATGGGAACAGGCGCTGGTTCTGCTTGGGCTGATCATGCTGGTCATCCCTATTCTTGCTTTCGCCCTGCGTGGTCGGGCCGACCAGTCGGCCGCGGCAGACTATGTTCAGGACCAGACGCTGTCCTCAGCGGTCAAACAGGCCTTCGGGCACCGCTCCTATGTTCTGCTAGTGATCGGTTTTTTCGTTTGCGGTTTTCACCTGGCCTTCATTACCGCGCACCTGCCCGCTTACCTCAACGACCTGGGCATGGATCCCGGTCTTGGCACGTGGTCTCTGGCTTTGATCGGACTGTTCAACGTGGCAGGCGCCTTGGCGGTGGGCATTATCTCTAGCCGCTATTCCAAGCCGATTTTTCTGGCGTGGATTTATCTTGCACGCGCCGTTTTGATCGCCGGCTTCATCTTCATCCCGGCAACGCCGCTGACTGTCCTCATCTTTTCGGCCGGGATCGGACTGCTATGGCTTTCGACGGTGCCGCCAACATCGGCGCTGGTCGCCATCATGTTCGGTCCAAAGTACATGGCGACGCTGATGGGGATCGTTTTCCTCAACCATCAGATCGGGGCGTTCCTCGGCGTTTGGCTGGGGGGCCGATAGAATGATGCAACAGGCTCGTATGATGCGGTCTGGTATCTGGGCATAGCACTTGGTATCGCCGCGGCTATCGTGCATTGGCCGATCCGCGAGGCCCGTGCGCCCATGATCCCAGCGGCTGCGGCCACCTGACTGCGAGGAAGACTTTCATGACCCGTTTCAACGCCATCTGGATCACCAGGGACGAGGGCCAAAAGCGCTCTAACCCGCCAGAGATCAAAGCGATTACCCTTGATGATCTGATGCCCGGCGATGTGACCGTGAAGGTCTCGCACACCACGGTGAACTACAAGGATGGTCTGGCCATAACCGGCAAGGCCCCGGTTGTGCGGTCGTTCCCCATGATCCCGGGTGGTGATCTTGCCGGCACCGTTGTCTCGTCACAGCGGGATGATTTCAAAGAGGGCGATGAGGTTGTTCTCAACGGCTTTGGGGTCGGTGAAGGGCACTTCGGCGCCTATGCGGGCTACGCGCGATTGAACGGCGATTGGCTGATCCATCGACCAGACGGACTATCAGCGGCCCATGCCATGGCCATCGGAACAGCAGGTTACACGGCGATGCTGTGCGTTATGGCGCTCGATAGGGCCGGCCTCAAACCGGACGACGGACCGATCTTGGTCACGGGCGCAGCCGGCGGCGTGGGGTCGGTGGCCATCGCGGTGCTTGCTGCCCGCGGCTATGAGGTGGTCGCCTCCACCGGTCGTCCGGAGGAGGAAAGCTATCTGAAAGGCCTGGGCGCATCCGAGATCGTGGACCGCAACGAGTTCAGCGGCGATGTGCGTCCTCTGTCCAAGGAACGCTGGGCCGGAGCGGTCGATGCGGTCGGGTCCAACACGCTCGCCAACGTTTTGAGTCAGGTGAAGTATGGCGGTGCTGTCGCCGCCTGCGGCTTGGCACAAGGCGGCGATCTGCCGTCCTTCGTGCATCCGTTCATTCTGCGCGCGGTACAGTTGCAAGGCGTGGAATCGGTGATGGCGCCAATTTCACTGCGCAAGGAAGCTTATGCGGCCCTCGCCAAAGATCTGGACACGGCCAAGCTTGACGCTATGACCACCCATATCGGGTTTGGCGACCTCATTGAGGCCGGTCATCAGATCGTCGACGGCAAGGTGCGCGGTCGACTGGTTGCGTCGATGGAAGGGGCTCAGGCTTAAGAGCCGTCCGCCACCACTGCGTTCGATGCGAGGCTGAGATCGCCAACTGGCTCGTGGATGGAAATCACCCGTACGCCGCCAGTGCTTTCCGACACGCGCAAATCAAACAGAGGCGTCTTGGCCGCTGCTGCGCGCATTTGCTCCACACGTTCATAAAGCGTGGCGGTTTCCTCGATCTGCGGCTTGGCGTCCGCATAGAGGATTGATGCCGCCAGAGCCGCCACGACTGCCGGCACAACGAGACCGGCAAGCGTGGACGTGTAACGGTCAACCTGACGTCGCATGAGAATGGAGGACAGTTTGCGCTTTGCGCGCCGGTCTGTTCCAAAGATCATTATCAGCCCCTGCCTTGTTTCGCGCCGGTGTTTTTGTTTGTTCGGCGTTGCAGGGGAGGTATCACGCAGGGTCCGCAGAAACCGTTACCAATTGCGGCGGGAGGGCGGCGTTTTAAAGGCATGCCGAACGAGGCGTAATTGCGTTCAGCAAGGTTTTTCAAGAGTTTAAAATGCTTTGCGCTAATCTCCGGCTGGTCATCGGACGACCGGCTGACCGAACCGAAGCCCGGCCGATGGTCGCTCAGCCACCACCTCGCGGCGAAACCTGTAAAGCGCGGCGGGGCGTCCGCCGGTTGCCTGTGAGGTCGCGCCCGTCGGCTCGACAAGACCAGCATTGTCGACCAGTCGGCGAAAGTTCTGTTTGTGAAGCTGGCGCCCGGCAATGGCCTCCACCGCCGATTGGAGACCGGTGAGCGTGAAGCTTTCCGGCATCAGCTCGAACACGACCGGACGGTACTTCATCTTGCCGCGCAGACGGGCAATGGCGGTCGCCAGAATACGTCTGTGATCCAGCGCCATCGCGCGCCCGAACGCTGGATTGGTCTCGGTTGAACCTGCAACGCCCGCACGCCCATCGCGCGCAGCTTCAGGAACAAGGCCGGCCTCGTAGATCAGTTCGTAGCGCTCAAGCACGCGCTCCTCATCCCACCGTATGCCGGCAGCTTCATCACCAAAGGCCATAGCGACACGCTCGGCGCGCGACAGGCTGCGTCCTGGTGGCTCGCCCTGGTCCGCCCGGCCCAGCCAGGCAACCAGCGCCGGCATGATGGTCTGGTCTAGTGCGCGCGGGCGCCCAGAGCGCCAGTCCTCCCAGGGGAAGAAGCGATACCAACTCTGCCAGGACCAGGGATGCTCGCTCTCGTCGGGTTCGCTGGCGCGGGTCAGCGCCACATAGCCGATCGACATCACATGGGGTGTCAGTGAGGGCAGAGTTGCATGCCGTCCACGATCGCCGAACGTGTAGAGTTGTTCGATGTAGCCAAGCCGAAAGCCGGTCTGCTCGTCAACAAAGCCGCGAACGCCAAGCTCAAGGGTGCGGTGCTTGAGCGGCATGAACTGGCCAGATGGAAGTTGCCCCTCATCCTTGGCCGCACCGGGCTGCGTTCCCTCGCCAGGCAGCGTCAGGATCGCAGGATTGCCGTCCACCAGCGCGGCGACGGCTGCCGTCAGATCGATGCCGATGGATTGGGCGTCGTTCTGTGGTGTCATGTTCAACGCCATGGATTGCCTCACGCCTCGGGCGGGCCGACGGGCAGTTCAAATGGCTTGCCCTCATAGGCCATCGCGCCGCGCCCGATGCGAGCAATGGCCTGCGCCATGCGCCCATCTTCGCCAAGCAGTGTGTCGGCAAAACCGATCATACGGGCGTTGGGCGTTGCCCAAGGCGCGCGTTGCCGTAACAGGCGCGCCAGACTTTCAGCGTCGCTGCCAGGGGTGAGTGCATGGGAGAGAATGTAACCAGCGGCCGTTGATCGGCTCACCCCGGCCCAGCAATGGACGATCATCGGATGGCGACGATCCCAACCACGGCCAAAGGCCAGCACCTGTTCCACATGCGCCGGACTTGGCGGCGTCAGCCCTTGCGCGGGTGCCGTGATGTCATTGAAGGCTAGATAGAGGTGGTTTTCCTCAGGGATCGAAGCGGGCCGCTCAACCGGCGTGCCTTCGCTGATCACTGTCAGCATGTGACGGGCACCGCTGGATTGGGCAACGGACTGGATGGATGCCAGGGAACAGACGATCAGACTCATTCCACCGGCCTACCACGAAACGCCGGACGCGGGCGCAGCTTTCTCAGTCAGCGCAAAAATGTGCGCCGTGAACAGTGTGCGATGCTGCTCCAAAAAGCGGTTTTCAGCCTCCGTTGCTGGCATCGGCTGCAGGGTGATCCCACTGAGCGCGCCTGGAGGACGCCCGAAGACTTTATCGGCCTCGGCTGTGGAAAATCCAGCAAGCTGTGTGGCTTCCAGATAGGCCGAAATTGCATCGGCTTTCTTGATGCAGTCATGGAAGCGTTTTGGCAGAGCTGCCGGCAATTGATGGCGCAAATGCACCGCTGTTGAGAGGCGTTGCTCAATCGTTCGATAGCCGTCCCCCAAAAGCCCTTTGAACGGCGAGATCATATCGCCGATGACATACTCTGCCGCATCATGAAGAAGGGCCGCGAGACGCAAGTCGGGAGAGGCCTTGTCCTGTGTCAGAGCATCGACCAAATCGACCACGAGCAGGCTGTGCTGAGCAACGGAGAAGGCATGATCGCCAAGGGTCTGCCCGTTCCAACGCGCGACGCGGGCGAGGCCATGGGCGATATCCTCAACTTCAATATCGAGGGGTGACGGATCGACCAGGTCGAGCCGGCGACCGGACAGCATGCGCTGCCAAACGCGCACCTGCTGTTGGCCGGTCTTGCTGGTGCCCCGTTTGCTCCCCCCGTTCATGCCGCTAATCTCCGCCGATTGAATAGGTCGCATACGGCGGCACGGACAGGCTGGCGGCCTTTCCGCCAATGGTGATGGCCTGCACATCCTTGACCTGATCGATCCGGACGACGGCAACGCCCTCTCCATCGTTGGCCAGCCGAACTGTCCCGATTTCTCGTTCGCCGGACGCGATGGCAGTCCCGGTGGTCAGGCCATCGGCCTTGACCAGCACCGGGCGTCTGCGTGCCGTGCCGCGATGCTTCACACGGCTCACCACTTCCTGGCCGACGAAACAGCCCTTGGTAAAGGCGACAGCGCCCGTCAGATCAAGCGCAACATCATGGGGGAAGTCCTGCGAGGCCAGGATTTCATCCGGACCTTCCAGAACGCCGAGGCTGGCGCGTTTATGTGTGTAGTCAGAAAGCGAAGCACTGGCGTTGGTGTCACCGTAATGACGGCTCCCCATCTCTGGATGGCGCTGATCGGCTATGCCATTGCCGATACCGGCAGAAACGGGTCGGTCATCGGCTGTCACTTCAACCTTGGCACGGAGCTTGTACATGGACAGGCGCTGCATAAGGCCAGCGCGCTCGCTCGCGTCGCACTCGATCAAAAAACCGCTGTCGTTACGACTGACAAGAAAGGTGAAGAGGATCTTCCCTTGCGGCGTCAACAGAGCCGACCCGTGTGCTTCACCTGCGCCGGGCAGCTCGGACGTGATCAGGCCTTCAAGGAAGTGCTCAGCCTCTTCACCGGAAACGGCAAGAAGGGCGCGGTGCGGCAGGTGCGCAAAGGGCATGGTCGGTGGCGAAGCCTTGTCGAAACAACCGGGGACGCCACCGACATAAGCGGGCTATTGAATGATCTCAAGATCGGGTTCGAACGCATGCACCACAAAGGCGAAGGTCACGTCATGAACGACGGCCTCGCCGTCACGCATAACGCTGATGTTGCCCACGTCACGACCGGAGGCAATGACCTCCGTATCGAGCGCTGACGCTTGGCCAGGTTCAAAGACGACTTCGACGCCATCCTGCGCAAACGTGCCATCATCGATCAGCTTGGCGACCGCCACGGCAAACATACCGTCGCCATCGCGGACCAGCACCACGCGCTGCAAAGGCGCAATGCCCTCCGGAAACTCCCCGCGAAAGAGGAACGGCGCTGCCGATGTATCGTAACCGCGATAGGGGTTGAGACCGTAGGGACGACGGAAGCGGCCCGGATCTTCCAGCACGACTGCATCTGGGTGGGCGGCAGCAAAACGCTCAAAGCTGATGAGCTGGGAAGGCAACATGGTAAGCTCTGAGCCAGCGTAGGAACCGGTGATCGATTCGCCGGAAAACTGCTGCCACCAGCTGTCGGTCTGGCGATCATACATAACAAGGTCAGAGTTGCGCAGCTTGCCGGTGGTGCCGAAATCGAGGATTTCGCCATCCATGTCGCGGTCAAAGACGATGGCAGCATTGCACAGTGGGCAGTAGGTGACAGCAACCGGATGGCCGCCGACCACATCGTTGACGATCTCATGGAACGTCATAACGCGCAGCGGATAGGCGCGTGTCTCACCATTGTGGGTGAAGCTCATCACTGGCTCAAGCGCCGAGAGATGGTCGGCCTCCGAAACCGGCACAAACGTTGGGTCATCGATCGGGGGAATGCCGTCGCGGCGTGGCCCACCATCCATGATCTCATCGAAGTCGATGGTGGTCTGGGAAAAGTCAGTTGCCCAGCCTTCGGCCTGCCAGCGACCGGGGTTGGCGTGGGCGGGCTGAACCGATGCTATGATGATGGCAACAATGAGTGCCAAGCCGATTAGCAAGCTGGCCGTCCAGGCAACCGTTCGCTGGCACAGCGCCGTTGTGACGGCTGTTGAGCGGAGAGAAGCTTTGGTGTGCGGCATTGCGGCCTCCTTGGTTAACCCAAGAATGGCCGGAACCGGCATTGTTGGCCAAACAACGCTCTTCACGTCCGCGCGAGGTCGAAACCGCCGGCGGAGCCTAACCATCGCCGTGGTCCAGAGAAAAATCGGTGTTTTGGAGGTTTAGTCGAACAGTTCGTCGACTGCGTCCTGGGCGCGCACGGTGGCATCGTCACCATCGGCCTGAACAGGACCATCCAGGCACTTGTCGACGGCGTTGATGATGCCGCTTGCGCGATCAATGGCCGGGCGAACGTTTTGCACAATGGCCATCATGACCTTGTCGGCAAGAGCCGGGTCCATCGGTGCCGACTGATCGACGCCGGACAAGGTGATCTGCACATCTTCGATCTCGCGATTGAGATCGGTGACCACTGCCTCGAAGCCCTTGCGAACAGCGGTCGGAGCGGCCTCGTAAGCTGCAATTGCCAAATCCTTGTCGGCAAAAACAGATTGCCGGAAATGATCGGCATAGCTGCACGGTTCCCAGCACAAAATGTCCTCGATCATGTCGGGCATGTCGGGCACCATCTCGATCAACATCACCACCTCGTTGAAATGGTTGAGGTAGTCCGTGGCCAGAAAACTGGTCGCGTTGATGTTGGCCGCTGACAGTTGCTCGGCGCTGAAGGGTTGGGTTTGCAGCATTCTTTCCCGTCGGGACTGTTGCCTGTCTGGCCTGAAAAATAGGTGTGAAAGGGTTACCAGAACCTTGTTTGCTGGCGGCTTTACATGATGACGTAAGGTATTGGCGTAGTTTTACCGGAAAGCGAACCATGTGCGGACGATTTGTCCTTCGAGTCTCAAAGCCAGCGTTTGAGACGCTTTTCGATGTTTCCGTAGAGGGACCTTACCTCCCGCGTTTCAACATCACGCCCACCCAGCCAGTGCTCACCGTTCATGAGCTCACTGGACCTCGGCGTATGGAGAAAGTGCGATGGGGTCTCATTCCGCACTGGCACAAAGCCCCGCAAACCGCCCAGCTTCTCATCAATGCGCGCATTGAAACGGCTTTGGAGAAACCCTCTTTCCGGGCGGCGGTGAATCACAAGCGCTGTCTGGTGCCGGCGACACACTTTTACGAGTGGAAGCGCGAAGGCAGTCATCGCCAGCCCTTTGCCGTGGCTCGCAAAGAACCTGATGGTGAGGAAGGATTGTTCGCCTTTGCCGGCCTATTGGACGATTGGACGGGCAAGGATGGCGAGGTGATGACGACGCTCGCCATTTTGACCCAACAGGCCGATGGCGCGATTGCTGATATTCATCACCGCATGCCGGTCGTTGTCCCAACAGCCCATTATGGAGACTGGCTGAACGTGCGTTCGGTGACGGCGGGAGAGGCGCTTGATCCCTTGCGCACACCGACAACGGATGCATGGCGGCCCTGGCCCGTTGATCCGGCGGTCAACAAGGCCGGTGCCGATGGACCAGAGCTCTTGCGGGAAGTGGAGCCGGTGAAGCCGGAGCCCAAGGCACAGCTCGACCTGTTCTAAGACTGGCGCTTTGTCAGTCTGGCAAGACTTTGCCCGGGTTCATGATGCCGTTGGGATCGATGGCCTTTTTGATTGTGCGCATGAGATCGAGGGCAACCGGGTCTTTGACGACCGTCAGCATGTTGCGCTTGGCCTGACCGACGCCGTGCTCGGCGGAGATCGATCCGCCATAGGCCGTCACAATGCCATGCACGCGGTCATTCATGGCGGCCCATTGATCGAGAAAAGCCTGCCGATCGCCACCGACCGGCTGCGAGACGTTGAAGTGGATGTTACCATCGCCCAGGTGGCCGAACGGCAACGGCCGGCTGCCTGGCACCATCTCGACAACGGCCGCCATTGCCTCATCCAGGAAGTCCGGCACACTCGCTACCGGAACCGACACATCGTGCTTGATTGAACCGCCTTCCGGCTTCTGGGCTTCCGACATGCCATGGCGGATGTGCCAGAAGGCCTGCGCCTGATCGAGCGATTGGGCAACGACAGCATCTTCAATCAGGCCCATTTCGAAAGCAGCTTCCATCGCTTCCATTAGAAGCGCTTCGGCATCCTCTTCATTGCGGCCAGAGGATATCTCCGCAAGGACGTACCAAGCATGCTTGCCTTCGAGTGGGTCGCGGGCGCCTTCAAGATGGGCAGCTACAAAGTCGATCCCGAGACGCGGCATCAGCTCAAATCCTGTGAGCGATGGCCCGGCGAGCGCCTGCATCTGGCCAAAGAGTGCCAGCGCCGCATGGGGCGACGCTAGGCCAATGAAGGCGGTTCGCATGGCTTTGGGTTTGGCAAAAAGTTTCAGCGTGACGCCTGTGATGATGCCGAGCGTGCCCTCCGACCCGATGAAAAGATGTTTCAAATCGTAACCGGTGTTGTCCTTGCGCAGCTTGGAGAGCGTGTTCATCAGCCGTCCATCGGGGAGCGCGACTTCCAGGCCCATCACCAGATCGCGCGTGTTGCCATAGGCCAGAACGCCCGTTCCGCCGGCATTGGTGCCAAGATTGCCGCCGATCATGCAGGAGCCCTCGGCGCCGAGGGAAAGCGGAAAGAGCCGATCGACCTTATCGGCTTGCTGTTGAATGGTTTGCAGCACCACGCCCGCATCCACCGTCATGGTGTTGCTGATCGGGTCGACTTCGCGGACCTTGTTGAGTTTTGCGACTGACACGATCATCGCGCGGCCAGACGCATCGGGGATTTGCCCGCCGACCAGGCCTGTGTTGCCCGCCTGCGGGACGACGGGAATGCCATGCTTGGAAGCGAAGGCCAGGCAGGCGGCAACGTCTTGCGGTGAGTGCGGCTGAACAACCGCGGCTGCCGTCCCGGTGTAGCGGTCGCGCCATTTCTTCAGGAAAGGCGCTTTGTCGGCGGGATCAGTGATAATGGCGCTGTCACCGACATGGTCTTTGAGCTCGCCGATCCAATCCATGGTCATTCCTTCTTTCCCGGCCTTGCCCATCCCGGTAACCGGCATCAGCGGCAACGCAGGGAAGGGCTTTTCCTCAATTCCCTCCTAGGGTAAGAACCGCCGCACCGCCAGTTCGGCACCCCTCTTTCCTCGTCAGCAAAAGGCATCTGTCTTGTCGTCTCAGCTTATGGAAGGCAAACGCGGCCTCATTCTCGGCCTTGCCAACAAGCGGTCCATCGCATGGGGCATTGCCAAGTCCTGCCGCGAGCATGGTGCGCAGCTTGGGTTCACCTATCAAGGCGAGGCGCTCAAAAAGCGCGTTGAACCGCTGGCTGAAGAGCTGGATGGCGAGGTGTTCGGCCACTGCGATGTCACCGACCCAGCTTCTATGGATGCCGTTTTCCAGGCAGTTGGTGAGCGCTGGGGCAAGCTTGACTTCCTGGTCCATGCCGTCGCCTTTTCCGACAAGGACGAGCTGACCGGCCGCTACGTGGATACCAGCGCCGACAATTTTGACCGGTCCATGCACATCTCGGTCTACTCGCTGACGGCGCTTGTGCAGCGCGCCGAGAAGCTGATGAGCGATGGCGGGTCAGTGCTCACCCTCACCTATTACGGCGCTGAAAAGGTGATGCCGCACTACAATGTTATGGGTGTTGCGAAAGCTGCGCTGGAAGCATCCGTGCGCTATTTGGCTGTTGACCTTGGCCCGCAGAACATTCGGGTCAACGCGCTTTCGGCCGGACCTATCAAAACGCTGGCCGCATCCGGCATCGGCGACTTCCGCTACATTTTGAAGTGGAACGAGTACAACTCACCACTCCGCAAAACCGTGTCCATCGAAGAAGTGGGCGACGCAGCCGTCTATCTCCTCTCGCCGCTTTCGCGCGGCGTAACCGGTGAGCTCCATCATGTAGATTCCGGTTATCACGTTGTGGGCATGAAGGCAGTCGACGCGCCTGACATTTCCGTCGTGAAAGACTGACAACCCTCCCTCGTGCTTTCTCATCCGCTGATCTTCATTCGCCACGGCCAGACCGACTGGAACCGGGAGCGCCGTCTCCAGGGCGGAAAGGACATTCCGGTCAACGCAACCGGTGAAGCGCAGGCCAAGCGGAACGGTGCGCGACTAGCGGAACTTTTTGAGGATGAAGGTTATGCGGTCGACGACTTCACTTTCGTGGCCTCGCCGCTAAGCCGCTGTGTGCAGACCATGGCACTGGTGCGCGAAGGTCTCGGCCTTGATCCATCGAACGGCGTCGGGTTCGATTATCGTTTGAAAGAGATTACCTTTGGCGGTTGGGAAGGCCACACCTATGCCGAGCTGCGGAAGATAAATGCCCGGGCCGTTGAGGCGCGCGAAGCCAACAAATGGAGCTACGTGCCGCCCGATGGCGAAAGCTATTCCATGCTGTCCGATCGCATCAGGCCCTGGCTTGAAGGGCTGGATCGACCAACGGTCGTCGTTTCCCATGGTGGCGTGTCGCGCGCGTTAAGGGGGCTCCTGTTCGACCTTCCGCCAACTGACATTCCCCAACTCGACGTGCCACAAGACAAGCTCTATCTGGTTCAGGATGGGCAGGGCTTCTGGCTCTAAGATGGCCACTGGCGCGCCGCCTCTATCCGCATTTTGAGAACAGTGTGTCCGGACGGTGACGTTTGACGCCCTACCCCACCCGGTGTAGCACCTCAGGCCACAGTTGAAGCGCTGGTTTTTGCATGTCTCACAACAGTTTCGGCCACATGTTCCGATTCACCACCTTTGGTGAAAGCCACGGTCCTGCGATTGGCTGCGTGGTGGATGGATGCCCGCCGCTGATCCCACTGACCGATGCCGACATTCAAGCTGATCTGGAACGCCGCAAGCCCGGACAATCCAAATACACTACCCAGCGGCGCGAGGCCGATGAGGTCAAAATCCTGTCCGGCGTGATGGTCGACGAGGACGGGGTTCAGAAGACAACCGGCACGCCTATTGGGCTTCTCATTGAGAATACCGATCAGCGTTCGAAAGACTATTCAGAGATCAAGACCCGCTACCGGCCGGGCCATGCCGATTTCACCTATGATGCCAAGTACGGCATCCGCGACTATCGCGGCGGTGGACGGTCATCGGCCCGCGAGACGGCGATGCGCGTTGCGGCCGGGGCCATCGCCCGCAGGGTCGTACCTGGCGTCACGGTGCGCGGAGCTTTGGTTCAGATGGGCCCGCACGGCATCAATCGTGACAATTGGGATTGGGACGAGGTCGGGGAGAACCCGTTCTTCTGCCCGGATGCTGAAGCTGCCAAACAATGGGCCCATTATCTGGATGGCGTGCGCAAGGCTGGTTCGTCCGTCGGTGCTGTCATCGAAGTCGTCGCTGAAGGCGTTCCGGTTGGGTTGGGCGCTCCTGTTTATGGCAAGCTTGATGGCGACCTTGCTGCCGCGATGATGTCCATCAACGCCGTCAAAGGCGTTGAGATCGGCAACGGGTTCGAGGCCGCCACATTGTCGGGCGAAGAAAACGCCGACGAGCTGCGCATGGGCAATGACGGCCAGCCGCGATTCCTGACCAACAAAGCTGGCGGCGTGCTGGGCGGCATTTCGAGCGGCGAGCCAGTGGTTGCCCGTTTTGCGGTGAAGCCGACATCTTCCATCCTCACTCCGCGCCAGAGTGTGACGCGCGAGGGCGATGAGGTCGATGTAATGACCAAGGGCCGCCACGACCCGTGCGTCGGCATCCGCGCCGTGCCAGTGGGCGAAGCTATGATGGCGCTGGTTTTGGCTGATCACTATCTCAGACACAGAGCACAAGTAGGAACCTGAACTTGGACCGCGATCTCAACCATGTGCAGACCGCCATTGACGCCTTCAAGGAAGGCGCGATGCTGGTTGTCACCGACGATGACGACCGGGAGAACGAGGGTGATCTGTTCGTCGCAGCAGAGCATTGCACGCCCGAAGCCATGGCCTTTATCGTGCGGCACACATCCGGCATCGTCTGCGCGCCCATGCCGGTTGAGAACGCGCGGCGTCTGCGCCTCGATCCTATGGTCTCGGCCAATGACGCCCCACTTGGCACGGCGTTCACCGTTTCGGTCGATGTGAAACATGGGCTGACCACCGGCATTTCCGCTGAAGAGCGCACCAACACCGTTAGAGCGTTGGCCAATGGCAATGTCGGCGCCGACGATTTCGTTAGGCCGGGACATGTCTTCCCGCTTATCGCGCGTGAGGGCGGCGTGCTCGTGCGTTCCGGCCACACCGAAGCCTGTGTTGATCTCTGTAAGCTTGCTGGGCTGGAACCGGTTGGCGTGCTCGCCGAACTCGTCAACGATGATGGCTCGGTAAAGCGCGGACCTGAAGTGACGGCCTTTGCCGCCGAGCACGAATTGGCGATGGTGTCGGTCGCTGACCTCATCGCCTGGCGGCAGCGCTCTGAACGGCTCGTCACCCGCGCCGAAGACGCCGAACTTGACACCCGCCATGGCCCAGCGAGGGCCTACAGTTACGACGTCCCGTTCGATGCCATGCAACACATGGCTATCGTTTTTGGCGATGTGGCTGGCAAGTCCAATGTGCCCGTCCGTCTGCATCTGGAAGATGTTGGAGCAGACGTCTTTGGCAACCACTCCCGTCTTGATGAGGTGATGGAGCGCTTCGCGGCAGAGGGACATGGTGTGATCGTCTATCTGCGTGAAGGGTCTGTTGGTGTGGCGCCGGTGAGCGCCAAGCATGTGCGCTCTGAGATCGATGATGACCATGAGACCGCCAATCTACGACAGAACCAGTGGCGGGAGATCGGCCTTGGCGCCCAGATCCTGCGTGATCTTGGCCTGACCTCGATCCGCCTTCTAGCCAGCCAGAAGCGGACCTATGTTGGTTTGGAGGGCTTTGGCCTGACCATCAGTGACACGGAAATCGTGTAAGGAGCCTCTGACCGATGGCCAACGGCAACCCGTTTGAGGACGACAGCGCACAGAGGTCGCTGGGCGTGAACTATCTGCCAGGCTCCGGCGATATGATGGCCTATGGAGGGCTGGTTGTCGGAGCGCTCGGCGTGCTTGCCTGGTTGGTGCAGGGACAGCCGGTGTTTTTGTTGATGTCGCCTATCGGGCTGGCGGTATCGTTCTACTTCTACCCACTGATTGAGAAGGGCGTGGTTCGCATCGGCGCTGATCAGCGCGGGCTCTTCTTTGAGGGCCTGGGCATTGTGCCGTGGGAGGCCGTGAAGGCTGTCCATCACCAGAAGCGCGCCCTGCGGTCGCTGCGTCTTCACACCCTGTTCGTCGAACTCAAGGATGCCCCCGAGGCGGTGGTGGCCGAGCCGTCACCCCTGCCGTTTTGGCGGCAGTTCATGGCCAAGGCCTGGAAAAGCCATGGCACGGTGATCACCGCCGAATTGCATCCGCTGGCCAAGGACCCGGCCAATCTGGTGGACCGGCTTCTGGCCTTTCGGCCAGACCTGTTGAAGCAGGTTCAGGATGCGCGGGCTGCGGCGAGCGATTAGCCCTCGATCTTCGAGAGATCGGTGATCGCGCTGATTTCCGAACGTACGCCCTGCAGCAAAGCAAGCCGGTTGGCGCGGACTTTCTCATCCTCGGCATTCACCAGAACCGCATCAAAGAAGGCATCAATGGGTTCGCGCAGTGTCGCCAGCGCGTGCATGGCGGCCTCGAACTCGCCTTCCTTCACAGCCGCATGGGCTTTGTCGGCGGCGTTCGTCAGGGCGTCGTGCAAGACACCTTCCTCGGCCTGATTGAACAGGCTTGCATCGACAGCGCCCGCAACCTTGGTGCCCTTCTTCTCTTCGGCGGCCAGGATGTTCGCCGCGCGGCGGTAACCGGCGAGAAGATTCTGTCCGTCATCCGACTTCAGAAGGTGTGATAGCGCTTCAGCGGCCTGCACAGTGCGCAGGATATCGCCTTGGCCTGCTGAGGATGAGGCATCGACCACATCATGGCCGATGCCTTCGTCGCGCAGGGCAACCTTCAGACGGTCGATGATGAAGGCGATCAGGTCTTCGGTCTGCTCAGACGTTATGCCCAAATGGCCAGCCGTAATCTCGCGGATGGCTAAAGCCAGTTCGTTCTCCCGCACCAAGCGGACGACACCCAAGGCAGCGCGGCGGAGGGCGTACGGGTCTTTTGAACCCGTGGGCTTCTCGTCGATGGCCCAGAAACCGGTGAGCGTGTCGCGCTTGTCGGCCAACGCCACGGAGACGGCGACCAGCTCGGTCGGCACAGAGTCCGATGGCCCCTGCGGTTTGTAGTGGTCTTCAACCGCCGCGACGACCGAGACATGCTCGCCCTGAAGCGCGGCGTAGCGGGCGCCCATGAAACCCTGGAGTTCCGGGAACTCGCCCACGACTTCCGTTTGAAGATCGGCCTTGGCGATTTTTGCGGCGCGCTCGGCCAGATCAGCGTCCGTTCCGATGGCTTCGGCAATGGTACGGGACAGGGCCGCAATGCGCTGGATGCGCTCGCCCTGCGTGCCGAGCTTTGCGTGGAAAACCACATTCAGTGCATCGAGGCGCGCAGCACGCTGGTCGAGCGGTTTGGAGAGGTCTAGGCCAAGTATCTCGGCACTTGCCTTAAGAGCATGGAGATCGGGCAGGTCCGCCTGATCGGTCTGCCAGAAATAGAGCGCATCGGAGAGGCGGGCCGCAATCACCCGTTCATTGCCGGCGACGACCGCCGAACCGCCATCCTCCGGCACGATGTTGGAGGTGAGGAGGAACTTGTTGGCGAGATCACCCGTCTTAGGATCGCGCAGCACAAAGCACTTCTGGTTGGCGCGGATGGTCGCGCGGATCACCGCAGCGGGGATCTGCAAGAAGGCTTCATCAAATGAGCCCATCATGACGACCGGCCACTCCACCAGACCGGCGACCTCATCCAAGAGGCCAGGATCTTCCACCAGTTCCAGCCCTTGCGCGAAGGCGAGGGTCTTGGCCTCAGTCTCAATGATGGCCTTGCGGCGCTCAGTATCGAGGACAACCTTCGCCGTTTCGAGCTTGGTCTGGTAATCGTCCAGCCGGCGCACGGCGAACCGGTCCGGCGCATGGAAGCGATGGCCTTCTGTCGTGTTGCCGGATGCAATGCCTTCCACCTCAACCGGCACAACGACGGGGTCCTCGGTTTCGGGCCCGAAGGTGCACAGGATGGAGTGCAGCGGGCGCACCCAGCGTAACGACCCGGAACCCCAACGCATGGACTTTGGCCAGGGGAAGGTTTCGACAACGTCTTTCACCGCCTCGGCGATCACCGCCTCCGCATCGCGGCCCGGCTTGACGATCTTGGCGACGTAGAAGGCGCCTTTCTTCGGGTCCTCGACCGTCTCAGCCTCGTCGATAGAGGACAGTCCCGCTCCACGCAAAAAGCCTTCAATCGCCTTATCAGGCGCGCCGACGCGCGGACCCTTGCGCTCTTCCTTCACATCCGGCGAACGGGTGGGAATGCCGGCCACATGCAGGGCCAAACGGCGTGGCGTCGCAAAGGCTTTGGCGCCCTCATAGACGAGCCCGGCGTCGACCAGACGGTCGGTGATCCCTTTCTTCAGATCCTCAGAGGCGCGCTGTTGCATGCGCGCGGGGATTTCTTCCGAAAACAGTTCAAGGAGCAGATCGGGCATGGAAAGTCACTGAGTTGGGGGAATGTCAGGTCACTCCAGGTCCTGACCGAAGGCTATATCGTGGCCATCGAGGTCCTGAATGCCGAATTCAAGTACGCCATAGGGTTGTTCGCACAGCGTGTAGTCGATCTTTGCGCCGCTTGCCACAAATTCCTCGTAGATCTCCTTGGCGTCGTCGACCCAGAAGTAGGCGTTCCACATTTTGTCGACGACTTTCCAGTGCGGCACGATGGTGTGATCGTCCGGTGCCTGGGAAAGCATGATGAAGCAAGTTTCGCGGCGACCGATGGCAAACGTCGTTTTCGGCTCGCCATAGGGGCGCAGGGTGAAGCCGAGCTGATCGCGCCAATAGGTAATCGACGCCTCGATGTCTTTCACCAACAGAACGGGCGCCTGTTCGAGCAGTTTGGCCATAGTGTTTCCTCGCTGTTTTGGAGGCTACCAGCCGCCTCCGCCTCCGCCACCTCCCCCGCCGCCGGATGAGCCACCGCCGCCGCTCGACGAGCCGGAGGATTTGGGCATGGAGGCAGCATAGGCTGAGGAGATGGTGGACGCCATGGCGGCCGTCGAGGCAGCGATGGTGCCGGGGTCGAAGGAACGGCCACTGTAATAGGTTGGGCGGTAGCTTGCCCGTTCGGTCGGCGTCATTTTGGCAAGATGGTCTTCCAGCGCATCCGACCAGGGTTTCTCGACCCCGAGCGCGATGGCGTAGGGTAGGAACCGCTCAAAGAGTTCCAGAGAGAAGTCCGGCGCATCGGCCATGTTCATCCGTTCGGCCTCGGCGACGGAGAGATAAAGGCGGAAGCCTTCGATCTCATCCATCAGCTCCTGGCCCTCCGGCGTTGGCGCAAACAGGAGGATCGCAAAAGTTGAGATCGTCGCGCCCATCGCAAAAGCGACCAGCATCGTGAGTTGCATCGCCCAGCCGGTCGCGAACTGGCCAGATGGTGAGGCGTGGAAGATGAAGAAAAGCGATGTCGTGACGCCAATTGCCACAACTGTGAATGCGATCGCGGAAACCAAGTGCACCTGCGGGGCAACGCCGGTGAAACGGGCATAGGCGCGGGTGGCGGTGAAGCCGACGATTACACCGCCAAGAAAGTGGAAAATCACGCCCACGACCAGCACCTCGGTCGCTGGAAACAACACTAGATAGTTGAAGAGGGCGATGACCGCGATCACGACGGCGAGGATCGTGTAGCCGGGATTGTGCTTGAAGTAGCGGCCTTTGTACTCAGCCGAAACGCTCTGCCGGAAGCTGGAGGTCGCCGCCATCATGCGGCGCGCGTTGCTTTCGTTGAAGGTTAGGGCCTCCCAAGAGCCCAGAAGGCCGCGCATAAGCGCCCGTTCGCCGGGTGGCAGATCACCATCATCTGGGGCGCCCGGCTCGTTCTGCCGCGTGACGTGATGGTTTTGTCGACTTCGGCAATGCGCAGCTTGCCCTTGCTGCCAAGCGAAACCAGCGCCGCCATAAAGCTCTTACCGGCCGACCCGCCCTTGTGGCCGCGATAGTAGACCCAGCTCATTGCTGCTGGCGACATGTCGCGCGGTGGTTCAAAGCGCGGAAAAATCACGCCCCGCTTCGGATCGCGCCCGACGCGCCACCAGCTTGTGACCATGTAGACAAAAACCAGGACGCCGCCGATCAAGACAGCCGCGATGCCGGCATTGTCGCGCAGCGCCTTGAACTGAAGCGTGCCACTTGATGGTTCGGCGACCAGTCCTTTCTGAAAGGAGACGGCCACCGTCAGCCCCTCGCGTGGGTTGAGGGCCGATGTCGTTTCAAATCGGATCGTTGACGGGCCGATCTGGCTGGAACGGGCCTGGTTCTTGGTCGATCCAAAACGTCCGGTGAAGGAGGCTGTTTCTCTGACCTCGGCGCCCGGCGGCAGTTGGATCGTCGCAACGGCACGCAGGATCGGGAAGGACCAGAAATTCCCGGTCGTGTTCCAGTAGACCTCGTCGAAATCCTCGAAGAAGCCCATCTGATGGCGCGAGCGGTAGGTGATCTCGTAGGTGTAAACGTCGGGCGCGATCCAGACGTCGGCGCTGCCGATGTAGAGCCGTGTCCCGCCTTCAATTGGCTCCTGGTGATGCGGCTCATCCCTGCCGTCGCGGCGTACCGAAATGACCTCAAAGGTTGTGCGATCAACCAGTCCGGATGGCAGACGGCGAACAGTTGGGAAGTCCCGGAAGATGCCGCGCCGGATGTCAAAACCTTCAGCGCGCACTTGAATGCGTTCGGTTACGAGGAAATCACCGTTCGTTTCCACCTCAACCAGCGTCTCGAACGATAGAATTTCTTCCTGGGCGCTGGCCGGCGCGGCGAGCCAGGCTAGGGCAAGGACAGCAAAAGCAAGAACGCGCATCATGCTGCGCACTCCTCAGCCGAAAGAAACTTGCGGGTTGGCGCGATCCGCTGGGTCTTCCAACTCGAAATATTCTGCCTGGATGAAGCGGAACTGGTTGGCGACGAGGTTGGACGGGAACTGCTCGACCTGCGTGTTAAAGCCGCGCACCGCGCCATTGTAGTAGCGCCGGGCAAGCTGAAGCTTGTCCTCGGTTTCTTCCAAGGCATCTTGGAATTCTTTAAAGTTGGTAGAGGCTTTAAGGTCTGGATAGTTTTCCGCGACAGCGATCAGCCGGCCAAGGGCGGCGCCCAAAAGGCTTTCGACGCCGGCGCGTTCGGCCGGATGGTCGTCTCCAACGGCTTGGGCACGGGTGCGAAGCGCTGTGACGTTCTCCAGCACCTCTTTCTCATGGCCCATATAGCCTTTGACGGTTTCCAAGAGGTTGGGGATGAGGTCCGATCGGCGCTGCAATTGCACAGAAATGCCAGACCAGCCCTCGCGGACCATCTGCCGGTTTTTCACAAGCTGGTTATAGACAACGATGCCGTAGCCGACGACGGCGATCACAATCGCCAAGAGCACCCATTCCATCGCGAATTCCCCCTTCGCTGGTTGGAACGTTTAAGCGGCTTCGGCATCCTGCTTGGTCGCAAGAAGGCCGCCTTCACGCGTGTTGAGCCAGGCCGCGCCACAGGCGTTGGCCAGTTCGCGCACCTTAAGAATGTAGGACTGTCGTTCGGTGACGGGGATCACACCCCGGGCGTCAAGCAGATTGAAGATGTGGCTCGCCTTGATGCACTGGTCGTAGGCCGGCAGCACGATGCGGTTGGCCTCACCTTCGCTTTCTGGCGCACCGGCTTCCAAAAGATCGCGGCAGGCTTTCTCGGCATCTTCGAACTGACGGAAGAGCATTGTTGTGTCGGCGGCTTCGAAATTGTGCCGGGAATATTCTTCTTCGGCCTGTAGAAACACGTCACCATACGTGACTTTCTCAGCGCCCTCGCGACCGTTGACGTTGAGATCGTAGACGTTCTCAACGCCTTGGACATACATGGCGATGCGCTCCAGCCCATAGGTCAGTTCGCCGGCGACGGGATTGCATTCCTGGCCGCAGACCTGCTGGAAATAGGTGAACTGGGAGACTTCCATGCCATCGCACCAGCATTCCCAACCAAGGCCCCAAGCGCCGAGTGTCGGGCTTTCCCAATCGTCCTCGACAAAGCGGATGTCGTGGGTTGCGCTGTCCAGGCCAATGGCGGCCAGCGAGCGCAGATAAAGGTCCTGCAAATCTGGCGGCGAAGGCTTCAGGATCACCTGATACTGGTAGTAATGCTGCAAGCGGTTGGGGGTTTCGCCATAGCGTCCGTCGGTAGGGCGGCGGGATGGCTGAACATAGGCCGCTTTCCAGTGACGCGGGCCGAGGGCACGCAGCGTTGTGGCTGGATGGAAGGTGCCTGCGCCCATTTCCATGTCGTAAGGCTGAAGGAGCGCGCAGCCCTGGTCGGCCCAGAACTGTTGCAGCGTCAAGATCAGCCCCTGATAGGAGCGGGCGGGATCATTATGGGAGGACATGCTTGTCTCGTGTCTGATCAGACTAAGGTGACATGTCTCGTAGGCAGCAGGCCCGAGCGGGTCAAGCGCTCAGTCGTTGCGCTTGGTCAGTCTTCTGCTGGCCGGTACGTACCGGTTTCTGCGTCCTGTTCCAGTTTCCTGGCCTGGCGTCGCTGCGCAGTTGGGGTGGCACGCTGTTCATCCATGGTCCGGTTCACCCGAGTCCATTCGCGGCGCACCACTCGCATCGCCAAC
>JBHJIX010000062.1:0-12364 GCA_050043025.1 Cohaesibacteraceae bacterium | reverse complement strand
CAATCCGACGAGTATTTTGGCAGTCCAGGCGGCTGTCGGGAGGACCCCTTTATGTCACGCGCACTCATGCCCAACCTGCTAACGCCGCAAGATCTTGAGCCCAACTGGGAGTGGCGGGACCGCCTTCCAGCTTGGGGTCACACTTCAGTCGACTTCGAACGCCGCATCGATCACGACCGGCTACGCCGCTATCGCCTGGCCCGCACGCGTCAAGCGCTCAAAACCTCCAATGCCGGTACGCTGTTGCTCTTCGACGTCAACAACATCCGCTACGTGTCGGCGACCAAGATCGGCGAGTGGGAACGGGACAAGATGTGCCGCTTCTGCCTGCTGACTGGCGATGACAGTCCCTACGTCTGGGATTTTGGCTCAGCGGCCATGCACCACAAGCGTTACTCAGATTGGTTGGAGCCCGACCACTGCTTGGCTGGCGTGGTCGGCATGCGCGGGACGATCCCGCCAGAGTTTGGCTTAATGCGCAAATACGCCAAGGAAATCGCCCGCCTCATCAAAGAGGCCGGAATGGCGGACATGCCTGTCGGTGTTGATTATGCCGAAACAGCTATGTTCCACGCCCTGCAAGAAGAAGGGCTGCAGGTAGTGGACGGACAACAAATCATGTTGTCGGCCCGCGAGATAAAAAGCTGGGATGAAATCCAACTTCTTACCCAGGCCGCCAGCATGGTCGAGGGCGTCTATCTCATGATCTATGAGGAGGTGAAACCGGGCGTTCGCGAGAACGATATCGTCGCGCTTTCCAACAAACTGCTCTACGAAATGGGTTCAGACGATGTTGAAGCGATCAACGCAATATCCGGTGAGCGTTGCAATCCGCATCCTCACAACTTCACCGACCGACTGTTCCGCCCCGGTGATCAGGCGTTTTTCGATATTTTGCAGTCCTACCAAGGCTATCGCACCTGCTACTACCGCACCTTCAATGTCGGCCGCGCGACGCCTGTGCAAAACGATGCTTATGTGAAAGCCCGCGAATGGATCGATGCGTCGATCGCGATGATCAAACCAGGGGTTACCACCGACAAGGTGGCTGAGGTCTGGCCAACGGCCCAATCGCTTGGCTTCCCCAGCGAGGATGCCGCCTTTGGTCTGCAATTTGGCCATGGGCTCGGTCTTGCCTTGCACGAGCGCCCGATCATCAGCCGGGCTGTTTCGCTCGATCATCCCATGGAAATTCAGACCGGCATGGTGTTCGCCCTTGAGACCTATTGCCCCGCAGCCGACGGATATTCCGCCGCTCGCATTGAAGAAGAGGTCGTTGTCACCGAGACCGGCTGTGAGGTGATCTCGCTGTTCCCTGCCGAAGAGCTACCCATCGCGAACCGGTACTGAAAATGATGGATCTTTTCAGTTTGGAAGGGCGCAAAGCCCTCGTCACGGGAGGCGCCACCGGTATCGGTCAAGCTATTGCGCTTGGATTGGCGAAAGCTGGTGCGGATGTCGCGCTCACCTATCGAAGCCATGAGCCGTCTGAAACATTGAGCCTCATCGAAGGGGCGGGTGTCCAAGGGTTTGCCGTTCAAGCCGACTTTGCTGGCTTAAGCGCGGATACGGCGAACCAGATTGTCGAGCTTGCCAGCGCAAAGCTCGGCGGGCTTGACGTTTTGATCAACAATGCCGGCACCATTCATCGCGCCGACGCTGTCGACATGGCGATGGATGAATGGCGCCAGGTTCTGGATGTTAACCTGGATTCTGTCTGGCTGATGAGCCAGGCTGCCGGTCGTAAAATGGTTGCTCAGGGTTCGGGCAAGATCGTCATTGTTTCGTCAGTTCTTGGCTCGCAAGGTGGCTTGCGAGTGCCGGCTTATGCCTCCAGCAAGCATGCTGTCATCGGCTTGGCCCGCGCCCTGTGCAATGAGTGGGCATCGCAGGGCGTCAACGTCAACGCGATCGCGCCCGGCTACACGGCCACAGACAACACCAAGGCTTTGCGCGAGGATCCTGAGCGATCCAAAGCGCTTCTTGATCGCATACCGGCAGGCCGCTTCGCTGACCCAGACGAAATGGCCGGCGCTGCCGTCTTCCTCTCATCCGATGCCTCCAAGTACTGCCATGGCAGTGTGATCACGGTGGATGGCGGATGGCTGGCACGATGAGACACACATCATGACCCAGCCATTGGAAGGCAAAACCGCACTTGTTACCGCAGCAGGTCAAGGGATTGGACGGGCATCCGCCATCGCCTTGGCAGCCCAAGGCGCTGTCGTGGTTGCGACGGATATCGACTTGGTGGCCGTGGAAGAATTGGCCGACGAAATGCCGGGCATTACAGGCAAAGAACTGGATGTCCTCAATGCAAGCGCAATCGAAGCCTTGGTTGCTGCGTCGCCGCACTTCAACGTGCTGGTCAATTGCGCTGGCTGGGTCCATGACGGCACCATTCTCGATTGCGGCCTGTCGGACTGGGACCGCTCTTTCAACATCAATGCCAGGGCGATGTTTGCCATCACCAAGGCCGTCTTGCCGGGCATGCTCGAACAGGGCAACGGCTCAATCGTCAACATCGCATCTGTCGTCTCCAGCCTCAAAGGCGCGCCACGTCGTTTCGCCTACGGCGCATCGAAAGCGGCGATTATCGGCATGACGAAAGCCATCGCCGTTGATTTCGTGAAAGACGGCATCCGGTGCAACGCGATTTGTCCCGGCACTGTTGAGAGCCCGTCGCTGCAAGATCGGCTTGCGGCAACCGGGGATTACGACAAGGCGTACAAGGCCTTCACCGAAAGGCAGCCCATGGGCCGGTTTGGAACGCCAGAAGAGATGGCCGACATGGTTTCTTATCTGGCAGGCGACACAGCCGGCTTCACGACTGGCCAGGCCTTTGCCCTTGATGGTGGTTGGTCGATCTAGTGTCCATCAAGCGCGCGGCCTCCATTGATGACCTTCGGGCCTTGGCGAAACGGCGTATCCCTCGTTTTGCCTTCGATCTGGTTGATGGCGGTGCGGAGTCTGAGCGCAATCTGCGGCGGAACGTCGAAGCCTTTGAGGCGATTGAGCTGACGCCGCGCTACATGGTGGATGTCGCGGATATCGACACCCAAACGACACTGTTTGGACAGACCTTCAGCGCACCGTTTGGCGTTGCGCCGATTGGGATGCTCAACGCTTTTTGGCCGAATGCTGACATTGCTCTGGCAAGGCTCTGCAAACGCGAAAACATCCCCTATGTCGCCAGCTCAGCTTCATCAACGACATTGGAAAAATTGGCTGAAGAAGCCGATGGCAATGGTTGGTTCCAGCTTTACGTGTCCAGCAATGCGGCCCTGACTGACGACCTCGTATCCCGCGCCCGGCAAGCAGGTTACAAAGTCATGATGGTCACGGCAGATGTACCGGCTGCCGGCAAACGCGACCGCGATGTACGCAATCAACTGAGCGTTCCCTTCCGATTGACGCCTGAGGTGCTGGTCCAGCTGATGGCCAATCCCCGCTGGACGACCGCCAGCCTGCGTCATGGCATGCCAAACGTGGCGAACTATGCGAACCTGCTGCAAAGCGCGACATCTTATGCGGAGGTTCAAAAAACGCTAATCACGCCCAGCTTTACATGGGGCGATCTCAAGCGCTTGCGCGACGTTTGGAAGGGAACCCTCCTGGTGAAGGGTATCTTGCATCCGCAAGATGCTGATCAATGCGCGGCGTTGGGCTGCGATGGCATTGTGGTTTCAAACCATGGAGGGCGGCAGGTGGCTTTCGGACCGGCGACAGTGGACGTCTTGCCGTCCATCGTTGACGCTGTTGCTGGACGCTTGAAGATATTGCTCGACAGCGGCGTGCGGCGTGGAGCCGACATTATGCGTGCCAAAGCGCTTGGAGCCGACTTTGCCCTGGCGGGCAGGGCGTTCGCCTTTGGCGTAGGCGCGAGCGGCGAAGAGGGTGCCCAACGCGCTTTTGATGTATTGCAGTTGGAGTTGGTCCGAGCTTTGGGCCAACTGGGCGTAAGCTCTGTCAAAGACGTTACAAACGCGTCGCTTACGGTGACTTGAAACTGAAAAGAAGCCCAAGATGCCGCCACCGTGTTTGATGGTTTTCCTCACCCTCGTCCTGTCATTGGAAGCAGGCATTCTGATCGCGTCTAGCCAACGAAATTGACCACAGTGCTTATTCCGCAAGGCGGCTTCAGATAGTGGCGGCCAATATGCCCACCCGGCGTGCATAGCAGCGGCGGTTCCTTGAAGCGAGCAGATCCACTGGGCCTCAGCTGCATTGGACTGCTTGCTATTAGCGCTTCGATGAAGTCGTCAGCTGGGCTTTGTGCGTCGATACCGCGATGCTCTCCATCAACGCGACCTGGGAATTCAAACATCCAAGCCTATCGGTCGGCCGCAAGCGCCAATTTCTAGCTGAATCCATCATGCGAAAGAGCGAAACACGTCCCGTCAGGATCGTCTCCGATTGCCCACTGAGAGCAGTTCTGGTCGGGAGGCGAACGGCCGACTGTCAGTCTCATCCAAACTAGGGGTGCGCTTGCGCATATTCCTCGCGCGCATCTTTGACGCCATCCATCTTGTCGTTGGCCCAGAAAACAAGTGGTTTGAGCAATTCCACCAACTCCTGACCCATAGGAGTCAGCTCATAAGCGACCGCCACCGGCGGTCCTGGATCAACAGTGCGCGTCAGGAATCCGTCGCGCTCAAGACCTCTTAGGTTCTCGGTCAACACACGCTGGGTGACGTCACCAATCGTGCGCTTCAAAGCCCCAAATCGCATGGGGCCGTCCTCAAGTGCCAAGACGATGATAATCTGCCATTTGCCGGTGACTTTGGAGAGCACCGTTCGGATGGGGCAGAGCAGCTTCTCGGCTTCCGAGTTCACGCCGATTGGCAACATTTCTCAAACCTAGTTACTTTTGCATACCGGGAGCGCCTATCACGGCGGCCATACTCAACTCAAGCGGAACGATCACCACCAGGTATGGTTGTCCAAACCTGGTTCCTTCAAGGTGCGTAATTGCGCCTAGGTGCAGAATAGATACTACTCTTTCGAGTTGAAATATCGAAAGGGTTCCTATCATGACACCACAAGAGTTGGTCGTCGCTCTGCTTACCGCAGTGTTTGTCGATTATGACGTTGAGGCTGCAAGAGCCGTCTTGGCGCCGGATTACATTCAGCATAACCCGTCCATCCCCACTGGCGCTGATGGCCTCTTGGGTCTGATACCGTTCGCCGAGCAGCAGGGCCTTGCGGTGACGACGCATCGCATCATCACCGATGGCGATCTTGTTGTCGCACACAACACGTTCGAAAATGCCGACGCCTTCGGCGCACCAACCCTTGTATCGTTCGACGTTTTTAGGGTCGAAGACGGCCTCTTGGCCGAGCACTGGGACAATCTCCAGGCGCCGCTGGAAACCACCGCATCCGGTCGATCGATGGTCGATGGCCCAACACAGGTTACCGATCGCGACCTAACCGAGGTCAATCGGGGGGTGGTACAGGGTTTCGTTGACGAGGTTTTTTTGCAGGGTCGGTTGGACAGGGCGTCCGAGTACATCATCTCAGAACCCGGCGCCTATCTTCAACACAACCCACTCGTGCCCGACGGGCTGGACTCCCTGGTCAGCGGCCTAACGCAACTTGCGGAGGCCGGGCAGGGTTTCACTTTCTCACAGGTCCACATGATCGCGGCGGAAGGCAACTTCGTTTTCACTATGACCGAAGGGGCTCGGGGTGGAACACCAACGGCCTTCTTTGACCTGTGGCGAGTCGAAAATGGCCTCATCGTCGAGCACTGGGACACGATCGAAACGATCCCGGCCGATATGGCTCACGACAATGGCAAATTCTAGCAAGACAACCTCTTAGCATTGGAGCATTCCATGAAACTGCTGCATAAGATTCCGACATACTTTCTTCTGCTCGCAATCCCCTTACTGCCGTCCGCAGGAACTGCGACGGCCGGAGGTCACAGCGACACCGCTCAGATAACCGAACTTCTCAGAAGCTATGAGCGGCACGTAAACGAAGGGAATGCGCAGGGAGTGGGCGCCCTTTACACAGAGGACGCTGTATTTTTCCCAGACCGGTTCGAGCCCTTTGAAGGCACCGAGGCGATAACGGGCTTCTACAGCTTCGCGTTCTCGGCCCTCTCCTTGGACCTAGAGTTTGCAATTGACCCCGACGATATCGTGGTTGCGGGCGATACCGCTTACGCGACGACAACCTCCAGCGGCACCCGGTTATTCATTGAATCAGACCAATCGGTGCCTGAGGTTAATCGTGAGCTTTGGGTGTTTGAGAAGGTCGACGGCGATTGGATGATCGCAAGATACGCGTTCAACAAATCAGAGTGACACCAACAGCGTAGTGATCGGGCACACTAAAGCCCGGTCACCTCGCACCAGGCGCTTTACCCGAAGAGCCGGTTCTCAGCTGGAAGGAATAGTCCATGCAGCGCATTCTGGAGGATAAGGTCGCCTTGGTTACCAATGGTGGTCGGGGGATTGGCACTGATGCCGTCGTCCGCGGTGTTCAAGCGTCGGGTGGTATTGTTCGGGCTATCGAGGCTGATGCTCGTGCGGGCTCTGCCAGCGCCGCAGCGGTCACAGATGTGATTGCCAAAGAGGGAAGCCTGAACATTCTGGTCTCCAATGCTGGAGCAAGCATCAGCAAACCCTCACATTTCTCTACCACCCTGAGACTTGTTCGCTTCTGGTCCCAGCAAACCTTGGTGCGGACACCCAGGCCGCACCCTGCGACATCTAATCTGAACGACGGCTAGGGGCGCCAAACCGGCCGTTAGCATGCTTGGCCTTGCTCGTCAGTCGAGAGGAGCACATCGTTCTGGAAGCCATGCCGTTAGGCCCATGGAACCATCGGCTTGGCACTGGTTAGCGTCTCGATCGCGTAGACGGAGGTAGACGCAGTGATGAAGAGTGTCTGGTTGCCGGGTCCGCCGAAGCAGAAATTTGTCGACTTTTCCGGTGTGGCGATTTTGCCCAGAAACGCGCCATCCGCTGAAAGCACATGAACGCCGCCAGGCCCGTTGCAAAAGATACGGCCATGCAGATTGATCTTCATGCCGTCCGGCACGCCCTCACCCTCACCAGAGATCGTCGCCCAAACCTCTCCGCCGTTCAGCGATCCATCGGCTTCGATATTGAACAATCGAATGGTGGGGCCCCAACTGTCGTTAACGAACAGCTTGGTTTCATCGTTGGAGAGGCAAAGGCCGTTGGGCTGTTTGAAATCATCGCAGACAAGGTGCAGGGTTTCGTCAGGGTCGAGACGAAACACGCCCTGAAAGGACAGCTCCTGGTCGCGTAAAACACCCAGATCCTCGCGAAGTCTGCCAAATCCCGGATCGGTGAACCAGAGGCGACCTTTGCTATCGCAGATGACATCGTTCGGCGAGTTCAGCTCTTTGCCTTGATAGTGAGAGGCCAAAACCCGAACGCGCTTGCCGCCATGATCGTGCACGACCAACTGCGACGAAGCATGCTCGCAGGACACGACGCGCCCCTGCCTATCGAAGCAATTGCCATTGGCCTGGTTGGACGGATGACGAAAAGTCTTCAGGCCGTCAACTTCAGACCATGTGTATTGGATGCTTTCGGCGATATCGGAAAACAGCAGCCAGTGCTCGTCGGGATGCCACAAAGCACCTTCTGTAAAGGTGAACCCGGACGCGATCTGTCGAAGCTGGATGCCGGTCGCAATGACACCGTCGATGGGCTGCTGCGGTTCCATCAAGCGACCTTCTGATGCTGGCTTTTGCCAATCAAGTCGACGCCCATCTGTGCGGGCAAATCCATGTAATCGAGGAGGACCCAGTTCTCCATGATCTTGCCGTCTTCACACCGATAGAAATCCATGACACGCAAAGTGAGTGGCCTGCCGTTGGCCTTGATGCCCAGATAGTCTCCCTGGAAGGTCATGGTCATGGACGGCCAACCGGAAATCGCGGCGTACTTGCCATCACCAATCCGGCAATAGTGGTTCCCTCCTTTCCGGTCAGGAAACGCCCGCAGAAATCCTTCGCGGTGATCGCGGACAAAGCCGTCCCACAGATAGTTTGAGCCGATCCCTCCTGGCCCGTACCAAAGCATGTCTTCGTGCCAATACCCGTTCTCACCGGTTTGATTGGTAGAAGCAAAACTGGAAGGGTCGAACTTATGCAGATCAGCGAGCATGGCTTCGACGATATCCAGAGACGCCGCTCCGGCATCGGCACCGCCAGTTGGTAACACGCCATCATGGGAGGCTGGGCCCGGATACAGTGTCTCAAGCCCGTAGGACGTTCCGAAGGGGTTCAGTCCCGCCTGACGCATGAGGTCCGGCAGATCGAGAATGATTCGAGCTTTTGTGATCAGCCCGTCGTCAACGCGATAGAACTCGCCTGAGCGCAAGAGGGCTAGATGGCACGATGGCGCGATCCCCAGCAAGGGTCCATCGAAATTGCCCAGATAATGCGTAACACTCGCGGCCCAGTTGCCACCCTCTGAGCGCCTGTTTGCACCCCCTATGAAGATCTCATCGCGCCTTTGAACGCGGGTGAGAGCTTGGGCAAGCGGGAGCAAGCAACCATCTACAATTGCGTCCGGGCCGACCAATTGATTGATCGGATGAGAGGCATCCCAAAGGCAGTCCTTTGACAGATGCTTGTGTGCCAACGCACGCATTTGCGGCTCCGGGAGCCGGATGATCTCTGCCAAAAATGATCGTGTCGATGCTCGAAAATCGGTCATTCGCGCTCCAAAAAATGAGCTTTTTGCATTTGTATGCAAAAAGCTCTTGCCATACTTAGCCGGCTGGTGAAAGCTCCGTCTTCATGCCCACCGAATGAGCTGAAATACGGTGGAAAATGAGGACCATATGGCCGAGATCGAGCTGCGGAAAGTTGGCAAGCGCTGGGGTTCTTTTGTTGGCGTCGACAATTTCGACCTCACCATCGCCGACCGTGAATTTCTGGTTTTGCTAGGGCCGTCAGGGTGCGGCAAGACAACCACCATGCGGATGATCGCCGGGCTTGAAGAGGCAACCTCCGGCGACATCATGATCGGTGGGCGGCGGGTCAATGATCTTGATCCAAAAGACCGGGACATCTCGATGGTGTTCCAGAGCTATGCGCTCTACCCGAACATGAATGTCTACGAGAACATTCGTTTTCCTTTGAAGGTGCGCAAGGTTCCCCAGGACGAGCATGATGCGCGGGTGCGTAAAGCTAGCGCCATGGTGGAACTGGATGCCTTCTTGCACCGCAAACCGTCCGAACTGTCTGGCGGTCAGCGTCAAAGGGTTGCGTTGGCGCGGGCGATCGTCCGAGAGCACAACGTGTTCCTGATGGATGAACCGCTTTCGAACCTCGACGCGAAGTTGCGCGTTTCAACGCGAGCCCAAATCAAAAATCTGCGCCACGAGTTAGCCGTGACGACCATCTACGTCACGCATGATCAAATTGAAGCCATGACGTTGGCAGACCGCGTGGTCGTAATGAAGCAAGGTGTGGTCCAGCAAGTTGGCACGCCCACCGAAATCTATGACCGCCCTGCCAACACCTTTGTCGCCGGATTTATTGGCTCGCCGGCGATGAACTTGATGGAAGGGACGCTTACCGACGGTGTTTTTGAGGCCGAGCATGTTCGCATTCCCGGTCTGAAGGGGCCAGACGGCCCGGTTGTTGTCGGGTTTCGCGCAGAAGATGCTTCGGTTGTTGAGGCGGGGGAGATTTCCGCTGCGGTTTACACGGTCGAGCTGCTCGGCGATGCGACAATGATCGCTGTTCGTGCCGGAGGCGGTTTGGTTGCCGTGAAAGCCCACAAGGACTTCCGCACCGACATTGGCGCGCCGGCCAGCATCAAGGTGGCGCCTGAGATCTGTCATATCTTCGAGAAGGAGAGCGGCGCCCGGATCAACTGAGGCCGGGCGAACGGTCGCTAAAGCTCATCATCAGAACGGAAAACGAAGGCCGAATGGCCCAACCAAAACAGGGGAAAATTCCGATGATTGTGAAACGAACCTTACTTGCCAGCGTGCTTTTGGCCGGAACAGCCTTGGGTACGACGCACCTAGCCGGGCCTGCGCACGCGGACTGCGCTTTTGAAAACACTGTACCGATTTCCTCGCTTTCGGCAGGGTTTGAAGCCTGGAAATCGGTAACCGATGCCATGGCGGAGTGCGGCAACTTTGAAGCTGAGCTTGACCAAGAATTCCGTACCAAGCAGCCATCAGCCTTTGCCGCTGACCCATCGCTGTATCAGATCGGCGGCGTTGCGAACGGCACGATCACGCCACTTCTCAACGAGGGCACGATCCGTCCGCTAGACGACCTTGTTGATGCCTATGGGCAAAACCTTTCGCCAAACCAACTGATCCGTATTGATGGTCAGGTCATGGCAATCGCCATGATGGTCAACACGCAACACCTGATGTACCGCCAAGATATCCTTGACGAGCTCGGTCTGGATGTTCCGACCTCCTGGGATGAGGTTCTTGAAGCCGCTGAAACGATCCAGGCGGCCGGCGTCGTAGACTACCCGTTGGGTGGCACAATGAAGGCCGGCTGGAACCTGGCCCAAGATTTCAACAATATGTTCCTGGGCTTCGGCGGCACGTTTGTCGGCGCCGACGGCATGCCGAACATCAACAGCGAGGCTGGTCTTGCTGCGCTCGACATGATGCAGCGCCTGACCGCCTACATGGACCCGGAGTACCTGGTGTCGGACTCCACCTATGTGCAGCAACAGTTCCAGCAAGGCTCCATCGCGATGGCCAATCTTTGGGCCTCCCGTGCAGCCGCCATGGACAACGCAGACGAAAGCCAGGTGGTGGGATTGGTTGATACTGCGGCCGCGCCTCGGGCGACGTCTGATGGTCCACCGGCCACGACGCTGTGGTGGGATGGCATCGTGATCGCCGCCAACATCACCGACGAAGAAGCAGAGGCTGCCTTCCGCGTTGCCATGGAAGGGCTCGATACCGAGATGGTAACAGCCAACAATGATGACGCCATCTGGCTCGTCAATGGCTATCAGCCCAACCGTTTGGCGGGCGGGGCCATTGCCACGGCAACCGCGACGCCGGCCCCATCATCCTATCCCTCGTCGAGTGAAATGGGCTTGATGCACACAGCCATCGGGAACCAACTGTCGGCTTTCTTCACCGGCGATTTGTCGGCTGAAGATGCTTGGGCGGCAGTCGAGGATGAGTACATCACTGCCGCTGGCGAGGCCGGCATTCTCGAATAGACGTCTGCAGAAGTTTGCTGGGCGGCTTGGCCGCCCAGCGGCACCACGCTGAAAGGCAGGGCTCGTGAAAGCAAGAACGTTTTGGACCTTTGTTGGGCCGTCAGTGTTCTTGATGTTGCTGTTTATCGCCGCTCCGTTGGTGAGCGTCTTTACGCAGAGCTTTTTTCTTTCTCAACCGATTGTCGAAACGGTTGAGGTCGAAACCTGCACGCCTGGATTCCTCACCCAAACTTGCACCACCGAAACGCGAACCCAGCCGCTTCTCGATGAGAATGGCCGCATCATTCGAGAGACCAGCTTAGTTGGGTTGCAGTCCTACCGCAATGTGCTGGAACCCGAACGCGCGTGGGAGGCCATTTCCAGCTTTGACCTGCGCGGGCTGCTCGCCATCGATTTTTGGAAAGCGCTACGTTTCACGCTGACTTTCACGTTGATCACCTTGCCGCTTGTGCTCGGCGTAGGACTGGCCATTGCGCTTGCGGTGAACAATGCGTCCAAAGCGATCCGCGGCCCGGTGATCTTCGTGTCGCTGCTGCCCTTTATCATTACGCCGGTGGTCGGTGCCCTTTCCATTCGTTGGCTGTTTGTCGGCGATGGGATCCTCACCCGCGCGCTCGAATGGTATCTCCAGCAAGACATTGCAATGTTCGCCCAAGCTTGGACGATCGAGCTGCTGATGCTTTTTTACAGGGTTTGGCACGTGGCGCCGTTCGCCTTCGTGATCTTCTATGCCGGGCTCCAGACACTCAACCAAGACACTATCGAAGCGGCCATCATCGATGGGGCTTCGCGTTGGCAAAGGCTCTGGGCGATCATCGTGCCGCACCTGATGCCGTTGATCGTTTTTGTTTCCCTCATTCACCTGATGGATTGCTACCGGGTGTTTGAGGAAATCGTTGGGTTCCAATCCCAGGCTTACGTGATCAGCTTGCAATGGCTGACCTATGATTTCATGGAACCCGATGATGCTGGCAACCGTGCGATCTCTCGGGCTTCTGCGTCAGCTATGCTGCCCATGATCGGCATCGTCAATCTCTTGATCCCGCTCTTGCGCAGAACGTGGCGTGATCACAGGAGGACACGAAGATGACCGGACCCAAGGACCATCAGCAACCGCTTTAGATACGCATGGCATACGGCAGCTACCAGGCAGATAG
>JBHJIX010000061.1:0-17885 GCA_050043025.1 Cohaesibacteraceae bacterium | reverse complement strand
GACAGCGCGGCATAGCCTGCAGCAAGCCCGGTGGAAACCATGGCCGCCAACAAGGCAAGCGACGTTAATCCGCTAACAGCGAAAAGTGGGCCGAAGCGTCCCAACGAACCAACGTAAGCTGGCGCTGCCGCTCCTTGCCGTAGTGCACTGCCCCCGCGCTGGCCACGTGCTGCCTCGCCGTCGGTCTGTACCATCAAACTCATCAAACCGCGCTTGTGACTAAGTGGTGCGACCAACCGCGCAAAAGAAAGAAAACTGGCGATATCGACCGCCGGACCCGACGCTGTCAGCGAGCCTTGAAGGAACAGTAAAGGGTGGTCAGTGAGGGCCAATTAGGGTGCGGTTGGACCTGAAATTCTGAACGGGATGGTAAACCAACCCTTTCGGTATCATGCGGCATTTGCCTCAATCTGTCGGATCGATCGGCACCTGGTTTTCACGCCCGCTTGCTAGCGTCCGGTTTGGGTGACGGATTTCAAATGGGACGGACATATCATCATGTTTTTGGTTCGAGCGGCCTTCTGGCTGACATTGATCCTTTTAATCTTGCCGGTGGATCGCGAAGCTGCCGGCATCAGTGAAGGGCCTGGAGCCCGTGAAACACTGGGTGCAGTCCAGCGTGTGGTTTACGATGTGCGCGGCTTTTGTGGCCGCAATCCTGATACTTGCGCGACGGGTGCCGCCACGGTCGATGTGCTACGACAGAAGGCGGTCTACTCTGCCGGGGTCGTTCAGGGGTGGCTTTCCGAGCATGATACTAGCCAGGTCTTGCCGGCTGCCCTGCCGGCTGAACGTTCGGGCGAGACCGAAGGATCTTTGCTCCCGGTCCAAACGCAAGTCCCTATGCAAACACAAGCTGCCGCGCGGTCCTACGTTTTGGACGCCAGGTTGCCTTCTAGCCCCTACCCTCCGCTCTAGGTCTTTTGGCAACCTGACAGGCTTCTTTGCTCTCGGCTTGCCGGACATACGACTGAGCGTTATGTGCTTTTGCAAAGCAGAGTCCGCAAAGCCGGATCCCTTCAGTTCAAACCCTTGTCCGGTGAACCGACATGGCGGATTTCGCAGACATTCGCGACAATTTCGAGTTTCTCGGCGATTGGGAAGATCGCTACCGTTATGTCATCGAACTTGGACGGTCGCTGGAACCGCTGAACGATGCGGAACGAAACGACGCCAACAAAGTCCAAGGTTGTGCCAGCCAGGTGTGGCTCGTGCGTGATGGCGGCGGTGACGGTTCAGAAGCACCCTTGCATTTTCGCGGTGATAGTGACGCCCACATTGTGCGCGGCCTGATCGCAATCCTGCTTGCGCTCTATAACGGCCGGTCCGCGCCTGATGCATTGGAAATCGATGCGCCGGCCATGCTGGCTGGTCTTGGGCTCGATGCACATTTGTCACCGCAACGCTCCAATGGGCTGAAAGCGATGATGGCCCGTATCGCCGACGAAGCTCAGCGCGCGGTTGGCCACGCTTCCTGATAACGGTGCATGTTCGTCGGGCTGTCCTAGTCTGAGGTTTGATCGGTCAAGCCATAATGGCGTGCTAACGCCTTAAGACCGAGCGCGATTACCAGCTTCGCCGAACGTGCAGGCCATTGCCGCTCCCGTTCGATGCTTGCCAGGTTCTTGTCCATTAGACAGACATCAATGAGAAGCCCTGAGAAATCCGGACCAATGGATTTGCACGTGTGGTTCACGCGGTCACGTGCGTCCAGCATCGCATCAAGTTCATGCGAACCGTCGCTGCCTTGGCGCTTGGAAGCCTGATGAACCAACGCTGCGAGCGACCAGCTTTGCGTGATGCGCGGCCCAAGCCCTGCCCGGTCTAGATCGAGCCGGAAGCGTCGAGCAGCCAAAAGCGTCGAGGACGACAAAAGCGGCGCTTCGCCCTTTCGAGGACGTGCCATGCGATCAAGCGCGATCGGCAGGCCATCAAAGATATCCGCCGGCGTTTGCATGCTCGGCTGATGGTCGGATTCTGGCAGGGCCTTTTTTGGCTTGCCCGTCATGACAGGTCTGACGCCGCTGGAAAGCAGAGCGCGTCCCTTGGCTGTAAGCGTCGGATTATCTGGACCACCAGCGATCAAAGCCTGTTTCCGCAGGTCGCGCAGTCCCTTTTCTGAGAGTTGTTTACCTTTCAAGAACGCCCGCAACTGTCGGCGCGTCTGATGTGGGTCAAGTGTTCCGGGTTCCAGATGATTGGGTGTGGGAACTGCGCTTTTGTCCGCCGACAAAGGTCAGACTCCGCCACACAAGAGAACGATACCAGCGACGGATCGTTCAAGGCAGGAGATCAGCATGTCGAAACCTTCGTCGTCCCGTCGGTCTTCCACCAACCGACAGGCATGGCTGACAGTGGTGCGATCGCGCTCGAACAGTTCGCCGACGCATGTCAACGAGAAACCCAGCGTTGTGTGACACAGATACATGGCCGCCTGGCGTGCCAGCGCCACTTGCGCCGGACCACGCGTCGCCGCGCGCAAAGCTTCATGGCGAACACCAAATACTTTGGCGACACACGCTTCCACTTGCCGGCCTTGCGCCTGGGTGTGTCCAAGTGTCTGCAAAGACCTGTTCGCCACCAACGTTTCCGCGATAGCGTGAATATCCAACTCTGTCAGCGTGACTGCCGACGGGTTTGGTTGCAAAGTGGATTGCACGATCCCGCTCCCTGCCATGACGTGTATAGGAAAATTTTCCTATTGATAGTCACCGACTCGAGAGGCGGGGATAAGTGTTTGTGTCGTCAAAAATGAAAAAAGCGCCGACGGACTGTTTCCGTCAGCGCTTTTTTGATGGGAGACATCCGGAGCAAAGGCGCGTTTAGCCCCGCCAGTTCAAAGGTATTACCCCCTTTAGCCTCGGGTAGGCGATTAGCTTGCCTTAGCGCGGCGCTGACCCAAACCCATCTCCTTAGCAAGGCGTGAGCGAGCGGCGGCATAATTGGGAGCGACCATCGGATAGTCTGCTGGCAGACCCCACTTTTCACGATACTGTTCAGGTGTCAGATCGTAATGGGTCTTCAAGTGCCGCTTGAGAGACTTGAACCGTTTGCCGTCTTCCAGGCAGATCAGATAGTCAGGCGTGATGGACTTTTTCGGCGGAACTGCCGGCTTTAGCTCGACTTTGGGCGCTTCAGTTGCACCATCGACCAGTGTTCCCAATGCACCATGGACATCATTGATCAGCTTGGAGAGCTCATTGGCTGGAACAACATTGTGGCTGACATAGGCCGCAACGATGTCGGCTGTCAGATCTACCAAAGCAGACTGGTCACCGTCGGCAGAGACGTTTTCTTCGCTCATGAATTCTTTTTCCTTATGTAACCCTTTTACCCTTGAACATCCGCCTGGGATTGGTCGGAGCAGGGCTTGGACTTCGGAGCGTAAGATGTCGTTATACACGAATCACGCTAGATGCCGCGGGCGCTTTTATAGCCTGCTGGCGCAGTAATGAAAAGATAGTATTTCTTTGCTTATATACAATCAGGTGTGAATAACGCCTGCGATGAATTCGTAGCGTCAATCATGACTGCGACATCGGAGACTTTGCCCATCTTCGGAATATTTTCCTTTTAATTGGTCAATCTGGGTTCCTTCCCAGGCCTTGTGACCAACGAAATAGGCTGAACGCGCCAGCAAATGGGCGGCTATGGGCGCTGTCAGCAAGAGGAATATAAACGCCGCTACAGCGCGTGTGACGACGCCCAACTCCCCAGCGTAGAGGGCCAAAGCCAAAAGCAGGAGCCCAGAACCCAGTGTTCCGGCTTTGGATGCTGCGTGGCTGCGGCTGTAAAGATCACGGAAGCGCAGAATGCCCAGCGCGGCGACGAGCGTGAATGCGGCACCAACGATAATAGTAAGCCCGGTTATTATTTCGATCAGACCTGTCATCATACAGCCTCCGTCTTATTATCGGCCACTGACGATCTTGCTGATGACTTAGAAAGACTTGGTTCATCTATTGGCCCGGGACCGGCCTCTTCTTCCGGCTTGTCTCGCTTCAAAATAAACCTGGCGAAGGCCACGGTTGCCAAGAACCCGACCAGGCCGAGCGCAATGGCGATGTCGAGATAGAGAAAATAGGTCGTCTTGACCGCAACGACGGCGATGAACCCAATGCCCGTCGCGACGAGCATATCAAGGCCAAGAACCCGGTCGGGCAGGGTCGGACCGACAATGATACGGATACTGATCACCACAAAGGCGATCACCAGGATGCCAAGGGCGATCAGCGTGCAGGCATATAGAAAGTCTGCTGTGGTCATCGGAAGGCCTCGAGAATTTTGCGCTCGAACCCGGTGGCGATGTCCTCGCGCAAGGCGTCGGGGTCGGGCGCATGGATCGCGTGAATGTAAAGCGTGCGACGGTTGTCGGAGACATCGACGGACAATGTGCCAGGCGTCAGCGTGATCAGGTTGGCCAGCAGGCTGATCTCAAAGTCTCGATCTACGGTGAGCGGATACGCGATAAAGGCAGGCTGAAGCTTCGAAAGATCTGGCGTGAGCACCAAGCCAAAAACGCGGACCGCAGACTTCACCAATTCCACAATAAACAGGCCGGCCAGCGCCGCAATGCGTCTGACGCGGCGAACATAGCCGATGGTGCCGATCTGCTCACGGATCATCGACAGGGCAAGAAGGGCGACAACGAAGCCGAACAGTCCGTTAAGAATGGTAAAGCTGCCCGTCACAAAGACCCATGCGATGGCGAGCAGAATGTTGACAAGGAACATGCCTGTCATTGCAGAGCTCCTTTAAAACAGGCGTCAGCTATCATGGCGCCACCGGTGAAATGGCCGTGATATAGGCGGATGGATCAAACAGGCCGGCAGCGGCGATGCCAGCCATGTAAACCGCCGGGTCAGCAATGATGCCAATGCCAACGATGACAACGACCAAAACAGCAATCGGCGTCAAAAAGGCACGTTGGTCGGCCAGCGATAGCGGCTGGATAGCCACCTCCGACCCATCCTGCTGCCCGTTGCGCCAGAAGGCGAACAACCAGACCCGTCCGATGGCGATCATGGCAATGAAACTGGACAACAAATAGGCGGCGGTCAGCCATGCTTCGCCCGCTGTCATGGCAGCGCGCACCAGAAGAACCTTCGGCCAGAAGCCCGAGAAAGGCGGAAGGCCGGAAATTGCGAAAACGAGAATAAGAAACATGGCCGCGAAAAACGGGCTTGCCCGATAGAGACCGCCCACCGACCGCAGATCGAACGAGCCGGTCATGCGGCCAATGACGCCAGCAGCCAGGTAAAGGGCCGCCATCACCAGGATCGAGTGCACGGCATAAAGCACTGCCCCGTGGACGCCATCGGGAGATGCGACGGCGATGCCGACGAACATGGCGCCGATGCCTGACAGCACAAGGAAGCCAAGCATCTTGCGAATGTCGGAGCTGGCCAAAGCACCGGCAGCGCCGAGAAGCGATGTCAGAATGGCCACCCAGAGGAGTACATCTTGGAAGGTTCCAAAGGCAGCCGGGAACAGCATCCCTCCCAACCGCAACAAGGCGTATATGCCGACTTTGGTGAGAAGAGCAGCGAAGATCGCCGAGGTAACAATGTTGGGCGTGTGATAACTCGCCGGCAACCAGAAGTTCAGCGGGAACGCGGCCGCCTTCATGGCGAAGGCGAACACGAAGATCATCATCAGCGTGCCGGTCGGCGCATCTGGGCTTTCGGCGATCCGCAAGGTGAGATCAGCCATGTTGAGCGTGCCGAACAGGCCGTAGGTGTAGCCAACACCGATCAGGAACAGCGTTGTCGCGATCAGATTGAGAAACGCGTACTTCACCGCCCCATCGAGTTGTTCATGGCTGTTGCCAAGAACGATCAGGCCGAAGGATGAAATGAGCAGAACTTCAAACCAGACATAAAGGTTGAAGATATCAGCGGTCAGGAAAGCACCCGAAACGCCGGCCGTCAGAAGCAAAAGGAATGGATAGAAGCCATAGCGGCGACCATCGCCAGCTATGCTGCGGGCCGAGTAGACAACGCACACCAACGCGACCAGAGATGAGGTGAGCGCCATGAACACGCCCAGCGCATCGCCGTTAAAAGAGATGCCAAAGGGCGGGAGCCAGCGGCCCATCGCCATAAAGACAGGTCCAGACTCAGCCACCCTTAGGGCAAGAACTATGTTGCCAAGAAAAACCGCGGCAAGCGTGATTCCGGCGACCATCGGTTGGATGTGCGGCTGCCGTCGCAGCAGCAGCAAAAAAGCTCCCATGATGAGCGGTGCGATAACGGGCAACGCAACAAGATAGTCGGCCGCCGGAACGGTGGCGTCGACATATGCGACACTGAGATCGACGTCTACGTCGGAGGGTCCAGCCATTATTGTTGTTCCTTGACCTTAGTAACCCTGCGGCGGCCGCGGCGTTTCGATCGGCTCGGCGATGCGCATATGGTCGGTATCGTCCGTGCCAAGCACCTGGTAGGCGCGCATGGCTAAGACAAGCAGAAAAGCGAAGATGGAAAATGCGATCACGATCGCGGTCAGAACCAGCGCCTGCGGCAGCGGGTTGGCAGTAATCGCTTCAGGTGCGTAGAGCCCATAGGGCACAACCGGCGGCACCTCGTGCACCAATCGCCCGGCTGTGAAGATAAGAAGGTTCACAGCATTGCTTAGCAGCGCAGCACCCAGCAACAGCCGGATAATGTGCCGGGACAGCATCAGGTAAATGGATGCTGCGAAGTAGATACCGATGAGAACGGCGAGAACTGTTTCCATCGAGCAGCCGTCCGTACGCTCTTCGAGGGTGAGCGCAATGCCGCCAATCGATCCAAGCACCAACATATAGACCCCGATGTAGAAGAACAGGATGGTGGAAATGTACATGTCGACGCCCAAGATCGTGGGAAACGTCCACAGCCCGGTTAGATACGGAACGTTGGCAAAAATCGACGGCAAGCCCGAGATGCCGGAGATAAACAGGCCAGCGCCGGCAATATGGATGGGGTGAGCCCAGATGGCGCGCCGTACAGCTGGAACGCCGTTCGAGATACCATAGATCGCAAGAGCTGACGCGGCGATGAGACCGCCAATGAAGCCACCGCCAGGCTCGTTGTGCCCGCGCAGCAGGACAAAGACGGAAAACACCATCATCAGGGTCGTGATGTACGGCGCAAGCGCCCTGAAAATCACGGTGTTCATTCAGCAGCCTCCTTAACAGGCGCAGCCTCAGCTTGGGCAGGTGAGGAGGTGGTCGGTGCGGAACGCTTGGGCTTCAGGCGAACCAACGCCAGAATAGCAAGGCCCGCTATGACGACCACGCCGATTTCGCCCAGCGTATCGAGACCGCGATAGTCGACGATGATGACGTTGACGAGGTTGCGGCCATGGGCGAGCGGCACGGCGTGTTCGGTGAAAAACTCCGACAAGCGGCTATCGAACGGCCGGCCGAGCACCGTGAGCATAAGACCGGTGAAGCCGATGCCACATGCGCTGGCGATGCCACCGTCGGTCATGGACTGCCAGAAGGATCGGTGGTCGCGTTTGTAAAGCGCCAACCGGGTCAGCACCAAGGCAAGGATAACAACCGAAAGCGTTTCAACCATGAACTGGGTGAAGGAAAGATCCGGCGCGCCGAACAGCATGAAGATGAGCGCGACCGCAAATCCCTGAATGCCGAGCGACACAATGGCTGTCAGGCGGTTCTTGGCGAGGAGCACAGCCATGATCCCAACAATGGCCAAACAAACAACAGCCAGCTCATAGAAGGTCGCATCGCTGATCGAGGGAATATCTGAAAGGTCGGGCCATTCACCAAACACCGTCAACGGCACCCAAAGGGCCACCGCCACCAAGGCAAAGGTGATGGTGATGTAGCCTTCCATACGGCCAAACTGGATCCGCCGGGTGATCGCATCACTACCAGCGACGAGAGCGCTGATGAATTGGTCGAATCCCCGGTCTGGACCCCAACCGATGAAATCAAGCAGGCCGGCTATTGCCGCGCGAACACGGTCCAGCATGAGGTAAATCGATGTGCCGAGTGCAATCGTCACCAGTGACAAGAGAACGGCAATGTTGAAGCCTTCCCAAAGGTGAATGCTGACCGACGTGTCCTCACCGATGATCGCCGAGAGAAGCGGCGCGATAACCACATCGCCGGTTGGACCGGCGAGAAGACCGCCGATGAGGCTGAGCGCAGCAAGCGTCACTGGCCCGGCCCACAGCATAAGCGGGCCTTCATGGGCGCTTTTGGGCGTCTCTTTCTTCTCGCCGAAGAAGGGACGCAGAGCGACCGCGAAGCCGGCTGCAAACATCATCGCATTTCCAAGAACCAGCGTTGTTGTGAGCAGTATGGACTGCAGGTCGGGGTAGGCTGTCCCTTTGTACATGTACTCTTTGGCGAGGAAGCCGATAAAGGGCGGCAAGCCACCCATGGAGAGCGCGGCTAGCAGCGCCGCACCGGCTGTTATCGGCATGGCTTTGCGGAGCCCGCCCAACAGCGTTAGATCGCGGGTGCCAGCCTCATGGTCGATCGTGCCGGCGACCATGAAGAGCGCAGCCTTAAAGAGCGCGTGGGCAACCAAATAGAGCGACGCACCCTTGATAATGTCCTCGTTGCTGGTGCCTGTCAGCGCCACCAGAAGGCCGAGCGAGGCGACCGTCGTGTAGGCGAGCATCAGCTTTAGGTCGGTCTGGCGCAGGGCCAAAATCGCACCGACGAGCAAAGTCACGCAACCAAAGACGGGTAGGATCGTCGACCAGAGAACGGTGTCACCCAAGGTCGGGTTGAGGCGCATGACCAGATAGACGCCTGCCTTCACCATGGTCGCCGAGTGCAGATAGGCCGAGACGGGCGTCGGCGCTTCCATCGCGTTGGGTAACCAGAAATGGAAGGGGAATTGAGCTGACTTTGTGAACGCCCCGCCCAAGACCAGAAGCAGGATCGGTACGTAGAGCGCGCTTGCTTTGATGGCCGGTGCAACCGCCTGCATTTCAGACAAGGAAAGCGTGCCGGTTGTGATCGCCATCAGGATGAGGCCAGCCAAAAGCAGCAGACCACCACCGCCAGTGACGATCAGCGCCTGAATGGCAGCACGGCGCGAACGCTCGGCAGAATTGTTGAAGCCTATTAGTAGGAAGGTGGGTATCGACGTCAGCTCCCAATAGACGAACAAGGTGATGATGTCGTCGGCCAGAACCAAACCGAGCATCGCGCCCATGAACATCAGGATGAAGGAGAAGAATCGGCCAAGATGCTCATGGCCCTTCAGGTAGCCACCAGCGTAGAGGACGATGAAAAAGCCAATGCCGGAAATCAGCAGGGCAAAGGTGTGCGACAGGCCATCGACCAGAAAGTCCGCTCCCACGCCAAGCGTTGGCACCCATGGCAAGGTGAAGAGGAAGCGCCCACCCTCTGTGACAGCCGGGAGAATTCCTTCGGCCGCATCCACCGGTGCCATGTAGCCCAGAAAGTGGAAGACGATGTAGGCTGGCGCGAGGGCAAGAACCCAAGCAGCGCGATGACCCATGAAACGGTGCAGGAGAGGCGCAAGCGCAGCCGCAATGAAGGGTGCCAGCAAAGCCAGGTAAAAGGCGGTGGGATTTTCAGGACCGAACACTATGGGGAGCAGCTTTTGCCAAGATTGGTTGCAGAAAGGCGTTCCTCCGACCGAATCGAGCGGAAGTCACGTGGAGACTAGGAAGACTACCTATAGAGCCCGCAGCCCGGGTCAATGATTTTCGGGCCGGTTTAAACGACAAACCGCCGCACCTTCGCCGAAAAAGCAAAAAAGGGGGCTCGCGCCGCTCATAGAATGCCGGAAACGTCACGTGTGCGTGATTTTTCCTTGCGCGCTACCGGCACACACTTATGTCACTCGTTACCAGTTGAGATTGCCAACGGCGATCATCACTGCATTGTTTTTGCGTGCCAAATACCGATGCCATGGAGACCTGAATGAGCAAGCCCTATACGCCACTTCCCGAAACTGTTGATCCGAAAGCCATCTCGGACAAGGAGTGGCGCGAACGGCTGACACCTGAAGCGTTCAAAGTCGCTCGCAAGCATGGTACCGAGCGCGCGTTCAGCCATCCCTACAATGCGGAGAAACGCCAAGGCATCTACAGCTGCGTGTGCTGCGGGCAAGACCTCTTCTCGTCGGAGACGAAGTTCGATTCTGGGACAGGCTGGCCAAGTTTTTTTGCACCCGTCGATGAGCAAGCCGTCGATGATCATGAAGATCGATCTTTCTTCATGCGCCGGACAGAAAATCGCTGCTCACGCTGCGATGCGCATCTGGGCCATGTGTTCCCAGATGGTCCACAGCCAACCGGTCTGCGTTACTGCATGAACGGTGTGGCCTTGCATTTTGAGCCGGAGAATGGGTAACGGCGACACCTCGCCAGTCATTGAGTTCGCAAATGCCGTTCCCTGCCCCCAAGAGCCAACCGCCGATTGCAGAAAAACGTCCAACGCCGCGCGTGGTGCATGGGGTCGAGCTTCTCGACCCCTAAGCCTGGATGCGTGACGACAACTGGCTGGAGGTCATGCGCGATCCGGGCGTTCTTGCCGACGACATTCGCGCGCATCTGGCGGCTGAAAACGCCTACGCCTCAACCGCGCTAGAACCATTGGCCGATCTGAAGGCTACCCTGTTGGCGGAGATGCGTGGACGCGTGAAGGAGGATGACAGTTCCGTCCCCGCTCCAGACGGACCTTACGCCTACAGCATTCGATATCGCGATGGCGGTCAGCACCCGATCTATGTGCGTACTCCTAGGGACGGTGGCGCAGAGCAGGTCATGCTCGACGGCGCTGCGCTGGCGCGCGGCAAGGCCTACTTCAAGTTCGGCGGCGCCTCTCAGGCACCCAACCACAAGCTGCTCGCTTGGGCCTATGACGATAAGGGCTCAGAAAAGTATGTGCTGCGCATCCGCGACCTTTCGACCGGCAACGATTTGCCGGACGTGATTGAAGAGACCAGTTCCGGTGGCGTTTGGTCCCTAGACGGCAACTCTGTCTTCTACACCCGGCTGGACGACAATCACCGCCCGTCCAAGGTGTTTCGCCATACGCTGGGTGAGGATCCGGCAAACGATGAGCTGATTTACGAGGAGGCCGACCCGGGCTTCTTTGTTGGTGTCAGCACCAGTCAATCCGGTCGGTTCCTGGTCATCGATTGTCATGACCATCAGACATCGGAGGCTTGGGTTCTCGACCTACAAGACCCCGATGGTGAACTTGTTTGTCCGGCCCCCCGGGAGGTCGGTCATGAGTACACCGTCGATCATCAATGCGACAGCTTCGTCATTCTGACGAACAGCGAAGGAGCCGAAGACTTCAAGCTTGTGACGGCCCCCATCAGCACGCCTGATCGAGCGCATTGGACTGACGTTGTGGCTCACAAGCCGGGCCGCCTGATCCTCGACTACTTCGCCTTCAAGTCGTGGCTCGTGTGGCTGGAGCGCGAGAACGGCCTGCCTCAGATAGCCTACCTTGGCGATGATGGCGCCCAGCACCGCGTGACCTTCACTGAAGAGGCCTACTCGTTGGGGTTCACCACCAACCACGAGTACGACACCAACACGTTGCGCTTCGCATATTCGTCTCCGGCCACGCCGCTCAACACCATTGATGTGGACCTAGTGACGGGAGAGCAGACCGTTCGGAAGGTTCGGGAAATCCCCTCTGGGCATGATCCGGCGGACTACAAGGTTCGGCGTGTATTCGCCACTGCCGATGACGGCGAACAAGTTCCCGTGACTGTGTTGACCCGCGCCGACCATGCCGATGATGGCTCCGCGCCCTGCCTGCTTTATGGCTATGGCTCCTACGGCATTGCCATGCCGGCAAGTTTCTCCGCCAACGCCTTGTCATTGGTGGACCGTGGATTTGTTTACGCCATCGCCCACATTCGCGGTGGCAAGGACAAGGGCTTTGCTTGGTACAAAAACGGCAAGGCTGAGCACAAAGAAAACACCTTCACCGATTTTCTCGCGGCGCGCGATCATCTGGCAAAGGCTGGCGTGGTTTCTGCCGACAGGATTGTTGCCCAGGGCGGCTCGGCGGGGGGAATGCTGATGGGCGCCGTCGTCAACATGGCGCCAGAGAAGTTTGCCGGAATCATCGCGCAGGTGCCTGTTGTGGACGTCCTGAACACGATGCTGGACGACACGCTGCCCCTCACCCCGCCTGAATGGCCCGAATGGGGCAATCCTATCACAGACCCTGAGGCCTTTGCGCGGATCAAGCGCTACTCGCCCTACGATGCGGCGTCCGAACAGGCCTACCCCGCTATCTTTGCTTTGGCCGGACTGACGGACCCACGTGTGACTTATTGGGAGCCGGCCAAATGGGTCGCGCGCCTGCGGGAACTTTCAACCGGTGAGGCTCCGATCATCCTGAAGACCAATATGGATGCCGGCCATGGGGGCGCGGCAGGCCGGTTCGACCGCTTGGACGAGATTGCCGAAATCTATGCCTTTGCGATTGAAGCAACGACTTGAACAAAAACGGCGCTGTCTGAACCTCAGACAGCGCCGCTTCAATGATTGGAAGCTTGGAACTTAGTTGGCGGCTTCGAAAAGCTCAGCCACGTAGTCCCAGTTCACCATGCTGTCGATGAACGCTTCAAGGTACTTGGGGCGCGCGTTGCGGTAGTCGATGTAGTAGGAGTGCTCCCACACATCGCAGCCCAAGATCGGCGCAGCGCCATGGACGACCGGGTTTTCACCGTTCGGCGTCTTCATGATTTCCAGCTTCCCATCTTTCACCGCGATCCAAGCCCAGCCGGAGCCGAACTGGCCGATGCCAGCGGCGATGAAGTCGGCGCGCATCTTGTCGTAACCGCCAAGATCGGAATCAATCGCCGCCTGAAGGGCGCCCGGCAGGCTGGTGCCGCCACCATTTGGTTTCATCCACTTCCAGAAATGGATGTGGTTGAAATGCTGGCCGGCATTGTTGAAGAGCGGTGCGTTGGAGCCAAAGCTTGCCTTCATGATTTCATCAAGAGACTTGTCGGCCATGCCGGCCGCTTCGGCCAGTTCGTTGCCCTTCGTCACATAAGCCATGTGGTGTTTGTCATGATGAAACTCGAGCGTTTCAGCCGACATGTATGGGCCGAGCGCATCATAGGCATAGGGAAGGTCGGGGAGTTCAAAAGCCATCGGGCATCTCCTGAAGCTTGGCATAAAGTGAAGAAAGGCACTCGATTACGGCGAGCGTTCCAGGCTCTACCTAAGGCCCGTGCGAAGACGGGACAATGGGCTAGCTGCCGTAGCGCGAGAAAATCGTACCGGCTAGCGCTCTCGAACCAGCGCGCTGATGGCTTTGAAAGCCTTGTGGCTGGCGTCACCCATCCATACGCACGCGACCATTTCGCTCGTGAACGGAACAATGCCGGCGTGTGCCATGCGGGAAAGCGCAACATCGCGCGAACCCAGGCGCCGCGAGGTGATGGCATCGGCCACCACGAACACCTCAAAGCCGCTCTCTTTCAGATCAAGCGCTGTCTGAAGCACGCAGACATGGGACTCAATACCGCAGATGATCGCCTGGTCGCGCCGCTGATCACCGCGCTTCTTGCGCAACCGATCCATAACCTTGGGTTCGCGCGCCGCCGAAAAAGCGGTCTTCGACACAATGGCAGGTTTGGTCGCAGCTTGGGTGATCGCGGTTAGCGTTGCGCCCAGCCCTTTGGGATACTGCTCGGTGATGAGCACGGGGACGGACAGATGACCGGCTACCTTGGCGAGGAAGGCGCAGGTGCCGCCGATCTGGTCTGTATCCTCTCTCGCCGGTGCCAGGCGCTCCTGAACATCAATGACCAAAAGCTGGCCGCGGCCAGCATCCATCACATGCCCACTCACGGCGCGTTGGATCCGTCATGGGCAAAGGCCCAGTAAAGGTTCTTCGCCTTTTTCGTCACCGCGCCGACAGCCAGGTCACGACCTTCGAAATGGGTGATTGGCGTCACCTTGCCGTAGTTGCCGCAGGAGAACACTTCATCGGCCTGATGGAAATCGGCGACGGAGAGAATGGTCTCTTCAACTGCTATCCCAGCATCCCGCAACAGCCCAATGATACGCTGGCGGGTGATGCCGTTGAGAAAGGTGCCATTGGGCGCTGGCGTTTGCACCACGCCGTCGCGGACCAAGAAGACGTTGGCCGTGGCGAGCTCGGCCACATTGCCCAGCATGTCGAGCACCAGGGCGTTCTGGAAACCCCGTTTTTGGACCTCCAGGATCGCCCGGCCATTGTTGGGATACAAACAGCCGGACTTCGCATTGGTCGGCATGGTTTCCAGCGTCGGGCGACGGAAGCTCGTCAGACCGACACGCATGCCCGCTTCCCAATCCGGCATTGGCACGTGAAAGACCGTTAGGCAAAAGCGCGTTGAACTCGCGTCAGGCGGAACACCCATGAAACCGCCAGCTTCGGCGAAGTACATCGGGCGGACATAAAGCGCCTCATCCATCGCGAAACGCCGTGCAGCATCCAGCGACAGGTTGGCGATCTCCTCCGGCTCCATGGTCGGCTCAAGATGGAGAGCGTGGGCGGATTGGTTGACCCGCTGACAATGCGGCAGAAGATCGGGCGCGACACCTTCGAACACCCGCGCCCCATCGAACACAGACGACGCGCACCAAAAGGCATGCGTAAGTGGGCCCGCAATAGCTGGGTTCCCTTCGTGCCAGGTTCCGTCCACGAAGGTCCAAGCCGCTGGCGTGGCGGCATTGCTGTCATGGTGGTGCGAAGCATGTGCAGCGTGGGTCATGAGGCTTATCCGAGAAAAGGTCTTGTTCCTTCATCGCAGTGCGCCCATCGCCGCGCAAGACTTGACGTGGAAAGGCCAGCCCCTACAACCCTTTCCGGCCAAGGAAAGGTTCACGCGTCATGGCATATCCGGTCTACATCTTCGATGCCTATGGCACGCTGTTTGATGTCCATGCGGCCGTGCGGCGCTATGCCGATCAGATTGGACCTGATGGGGCAAAACTCTCGCAAATCTGGCGCGATAAACAGCTGGAGTACTCCTGGGTAAGGGCGCTGGCCGGACGTTACAAGGATTTCTGGCAGCTGACCGAGGAGGCGCTGGATACGGCCTTTGCGCTGGTGCCAAGCGTTGACCGGACGTGGCGCGACGATCTCCTGGCGGCATATTCGCGGCTCGACTGTTATCCCGAAGTGCCCGCCGTTCTGCGTTCGCTTTCAGAGGGCGGAGCCAAGCTTGCTATTCTCTCCAATGGGTCACCATCCATGTTGGAAGGGGCAGTTGAGGCAGCCGGCATCAGTTCGCTGCTCGATGCCGTTTTGTCGGTCGACACGCTGCGTACCTACAAGGCACACCCAGATGTCTACGACATGGTGACGAGCCACTTCCGCACCTTCCCGGACTCAGTGTCCTTCCAATCGTCCAACCGCTGGGACATTGCCGGCGCAACGGCGTTCGGCTTCCGCACGGTATGGATCAACCGGGCTGGCGTGCCGGATGAGTATTTGGACCTGTCGCCGGCGGCCGTGCTGCCTAGCTTGGAAGGGCTCGGAGCGCTCTAGCCGAGTTCAGGCTGACAGGTTTTTCTTGATGCTACGGATCACCTTGGCCGCGGACCGGTAGTGGCTTGGGCCCGAGGCCTCGACCCAGCGACCGAGCGTCCAATTGTTCATCCACGGATAGACATGCTTGGTGTAGAGCGTCTCATCGTCGTTCTGGTCGATAAAGGCCATGAGCCTGGCGTGCCCATCTTCCAGTTCCTGCCGAATGCCGGCCCAGTCCCGGTCCCGAGCAGCCTCATGGAGCTTGGCATTATAGGCCTTTAGCTGGTTCCATTTGTATCCGGGGGCCGGGGTTTGAACATCCTCGCCCGCTTTGCCGCCATCATACCAAACGAAGAACAGGCCAAGCCAATGAACCCGGTGGGCGATGATCTGCTTGATTGCCAGATCGTCATTGGCCGGGTCAGGCTTATCGGCCAGACCGTCCTCCAAATCATCAAGGAGCCTGGTCAGCCTGGCGAACTCCTTCTCGCTCACCGAGTGAAGTTCATCACGATTGATGGCAGCCATTGAGCGTTTTCTCCCTAAGGCCGTGTGGTTGTGTGGTCGGCCAAGGAAAAACGGTTTCAGGCGATGTGCCATTGCCTTCGGTCAAGCGCGCCAAGCAAAGGGGTAACCCACTGACAAGGTCTGCCAAGTGAGCGGCGGCCCATCCCTAAAACGGCGATCAGCTTCTCAAAGCGTTTCGCGCTCGACCCATTTCTGCACGACAGGAGGCTCGTAGCGCGCCATAGCGTCGAGAAGCCGGTTTGGGTCGGTCTCGCGCAGAAGCGTATCGCGGAGGGTCGGTTTGACGAACCCTTCGTCCCGCTGGTGGTCCAGAAAGGCCATCAGCGGATCGTAGAAGCCAAGCACATTCAAAACGGCGATAGGCTTGGCATGAAAACCAAGCTGCCCCCAGGTCCAGACCTCGAACATCTCTTCCAATGTTCCTGTGCCGCCAGGCAGATTGACGAAGCCATCTGACAGATCGGCCATGCGAGCCTTGCGCTCGTGCATGGAGGACACCGACTCCAGTCTTGTAAGGCCCTTATGGGCAATTTCCTTTTCGACCAACGCTTTGGGAATGATGCCAATGACCTCACCACCGGCCGCAAGTGCAGCATCAGCCACCAAACCCATTAGCCCGACCTCTGCCCCACCATAGACGAGTGTGCGGCCGCTGGACGCGATTGCCGCTCCCAGGTCTTCGGCCGCTTGTCCGTAAGCTGGGTCTTTACCCGGGTTCGACCCGCAGAAAACGCAGACAGACTTCATGCTGCTCCCTCCATGGCGTGCAAGATGCGCACCCAGGACCGGATGCCCTTGCGGTAGCTTTCCAGCTCATACTTCTCGTTCGGCGAATGAATCTGGTCATCATCCAACCCGAAACCCACAAGAACGCTGTCGAGCCCCAAAAGCTCCTGAAACTGGCCAACAATCGGTATGGACCCACCGATGCCCGTGAAGGCGGCGGCATTGGGCCATTCATCGGTCAACGCTTGTTTGGCGGCCTGGAAAGCCGGGCCGCTGGTGTCGAGCTCAATGCCGGGACTCTTGCCGTGCGGATGGAACTCGGCGGTGCAATCAGCCGGCAGGCGCTCGTTCACGAAAGACTGAAAGCTCTGCCAGATGGCCTCGGGGTCCTGGCCTTTGACAAGCCGGCAGGAAATTTTGGCCGACGCCTGTGCCGGCAGCACCGTCTTGAAACCCTGGCCCGTGTAGCCGGCTGTCATTCCATTCACTTCAAGCGTGGGACGCGACCACATCTGCTCAAGCGCTGAGCGATCGCTCTCGCCAGCAGGAACCGATAATCCGACCGCGCCCAAAAATGCATCGGAGGAGAAGCCCAGCGCGTCCCAGCTGGCCATAACCTCGTCAGCGACTTCGGAGACACCGTCATAGAAGCGCGGAAGCGTGGTGCGACCGTTCTCATCGCGCAGGTCAGCGATGATCGAAGCAAGCACATGGGCCGGGTTACGGGCCGGTCCGCCAAACAGGCCTGAGTGCAGATCCTTGTCAGCGGCTTTGATGACGAGTTCCACACCCATCAGTCCACGCAGGCGCGTGGTGATGGCGGGCGTTTTGGCATCCCACATGTTGGTGTCGCAAACGAGCGCGACATCGGCCTTAAGGTCACCAGCATGAGCATCCAGGAAGCCCGGAAGAGAAGGGCTGCCCGACTCTTCCTCGCCTTCAAACAAGATCGTAACTGGAACGGGCAAGGTTCCGGTCGCCTCGATGCAAGCGCGGCAAGCTGCTTTGAATGTCTTGATCTGTGCTTTGTCGTCGTCGGCACCGCGTGCCACGATCTTTTTGGTTCCGTCACCGCGGGTTTCTATCGCTGGCTCGAACGGATCGCGGTTCCAATGGTCCTGCGGATCGACGG
>JBHJIX010000060.1:0-21260 GCA_050043025.1 Cohaesibacteraceae bacterium | reverse complement strand
AATCAGGTCTCCAAGGACCTCGTCGGCAAGGAAGACCCGCTGACCGGTTTGCCCGCACACGGCTATCTTGATCCGCTCAAAGGTTGGGGCGGCTTCGGCTTCTACTTCCTTGAAAATCGCGCGTCGGCCTATGCCAAGCATCCAAATTCGCCTGCATGGTTGTTCGAACCCGACACCATGAAACCGATGGTCAACAACCCGGCGTGGGTGCAGGCCATTCAGGATGTGATGGATCTCATCGCAACACCGGGCGCTTATCCGGCTGACCAGATCAACGCTGACCCAGGCACAACGGCCTTCCAGCAGTTCCTGGCTGGTACCGGCGCGATGCTGAACTGGTGGGGTGATGTGGGCTCAAACGCGCGTACATCGGATTCCTCAGTGGTGGGCGATGTTGTCGGATTTGACATCAATCCGGGCTCCGCGCGGGTCTACAATGCGTCGGCCGGCGCGTGGGAAGACACGCCGAATGTTTCGCCGAACAACGCCTATATCGGCTGGGGCATTTACGTGACTAACCGTGTCCAAGGCGATGATCTGAAGCGTAAGGCTGCCTGGTCGGCTGCGGCGCATCTAGGCGGCAAAGACCTGTCGCTTTGGGCGTCTGCCTATCCGTCAGGCTTCCAGCCATACCGCAACTCGCACTTCCAGTTCGATGAGTGGGAGGCTGCCGGTTACGACCGTCCGTTCGTGGAAGACTATCTGGGCTCCAACCTGGACAGCTACAACCACCCGAACGCGGCCATTGAGCCTCGTATTCCGGGCATCTTCCAGTACTACTCGGTGGCTGAAGATGAGTTGGCCAAGGGCTTTGCCGGCGAGTACGGCTCCGCACAGGAAACAGCGGATGCCATCGCAGCGGCTTGGGAGCGGATCACCGATCAGATCGGCCGCGAAAGCCAGATCGCTCTCTATCGTGCCTCCCTCGGCCTGTAACCAGGCCGCGTCAGGCGGAGCTGGCAGGTTTGTGAGGACCTGCCGGTTCCGTTCCTTACGCTCTTGCGGGTGGGCCGCACTGGCCCGCCCGATCTGATCCTCCCGGCATAAAGTCGGTTTCCTTGTCACAGGAAGGCGATCTTCTCCACGTTGTTACCAATGATGACATCTCCACCAGGCGGCGGGCGTTTGGACGATCCATCATTTGGGGCTCGTTTGCGCTTCTGGTGTTTGTGGCCGCACTGCAAACGCTTGCGGCCAATGGCGCGATTGCGCTGAATTTCGAAACCTGGCGGCCGACGCTTTACGCCTATGTGCTCTGGGGAATCTGCCTGTGCGCCGGCCAGGTGCTGGTGCGTGGTGAACAGGGCAAGCGCGTCCTGTTCGTGCTGCCAGCGACCTTATTTGTGGTCTCGATGGTGGTCTTCCCGCTCCTGTTCGGGCTCACCATCGCTTTTTCCAACTGGAACCTTTCCTCGCCGGATGGCCGTCAGTTCAACGGCTGGGACAATGTCGTTCAGATGTGGAACGACCCGTTCTACTGGAACGCGCTGACCAACATGGTCTGGTACACGCTGGCGATCCTGGTGGAATACGCCATTGCCTTCGGGTTGGCGCTGCTCTTGAACAGCCAGATCAGGGCGCGCAAGTTCTTCCGCGTGGCCTTCCTGCTGCCGCTGATGCTCTCGCCGGTCGCGGTGAGCTGGATGATCGGCAAGTCGATGCTGGAAATCCGGTTCGGTCCTATCTCCCGTTTCTTACGCGAGATCGGCATCGACAATGTCTCGTTCTTTGGCAATCCGGAACTGGCGCGCCTGACCATCATGATCATGGATGCGTGGACCTTCATCCCTTTCATGATGATCATGATCCTGGCTGGCCTTCAGGCGATCCCTCGCGAAGTGCAGGAAGCCGCCAAGGTGGATGGAGCATCAGGCTGGCGCGGCTTTTGGGAAGTCACCTTTCCTCTGATGCTGCCGGTTTCGATCACCGCCATCCTGATCCGCATCATCTTCAAGCTTAAGCTTGCCGACATCATCATCAACGTCACCTCGGGCGGCCCCGGCGGCGCGACGGATTCGGTGACGAGCTTCATCTTCCGGGAGTATCGCGACCGATCCAATGTCGGCTACGGCACCATGCTGGCAATGTTCTATCTGGTGCTGATCGTGATCGCGATGACGATCCTGATGAAGCTTGCCGACCGCTGGATGCGGCCACGCTATTAGGGACAAGGTGATGGCCGAGCAGCAGATTTTCCATGACAGTGAAGACGATCTGGCGCACCGCGCCAAATGGTTCTCTAGTCGCGTTCTGATCTACGGCATTTTGATCGTGTGGACGATCGTCTGCCTGTTCCCGATCTACTGGACCATCACGACCAGCTTTAAAATGGCGCCCGATGTCATGCGCGGGAATATGATTCCGTGGGTCGACTATCAGCCTGCCTGGCTTGGTTGGCGGTCACTTGGGCTTTCGCCGGCAACCATCGGCGCAGAATCGACGGTGCGCGAGCAGTTCATGCAGCGGTTTTTCAACTCGCTAATTACCTCGCTTTCCGCCTCAACGCTGGCCGTGGCGCTGGGAAGTTTGGCGGCTTATGGCCTATCGCGCTTTTCCTTCAAATTCGGCTTCATGCGCAATCAGGACATTACGTTCTTCTTCCTTTCGCAGCTTATCCTGCCTCCGGTTGTTCTCGCCCTGCCCTTCCTGGTGCTCTACCGCGAGCTTGACCTGCTCGACACGCGGCTTGGTCTCATCCTGCTTTACACGCTGACGGTGTTGCCCATCGTTATCTGGATCATGCGGGATCAGTTCGCCGGCATTCCGACCGAGCTTGAGGAAGCTGCCTTGGTGGACGGGCTATCGGTCTGGCGGGCGTTCGGCACGATCATCCTGCCCATTGCCCTGCCCGGCATGGTTGCGGCCTTCATCCTATCGCTGGTGCTGACCTGGAATGAGTATTTCTTCGCCGCGCTCCTGACCTCCACCCACGCCAACACCTTACCGGTGATGGTGGCCAGTCAAACCGGCTCGCAGGGGATCAGCTGGTGGTCGATGGCGGCGCTCTCTTTTGCCGCGATCCTGCCGCTGATCGTTATTGGCGTTCTGCTCGAGCGCTTCATCATCAAAGGCATGGCTGCCGGCGCTGTGAAGTAGCGGTGGATCGCCAGACGTAATAACGCCCCGGCCTTAAAGGCCAGGGCGCTTGCCTTTGGAGTCAGTTGGTCTGATCGATCGGATGCTGGGCACGGAACCCGACAGCGATGCGGTTCCACACATTGATCGTGCTGATGGCCACAGTCAGTTTGGTGATCTCTTCTTCAGAGAAATGTGGCCGCAAGGCCTCGAAGTCGCCGTCCGGGGCTCCGGTCTGGGCAATGTTGGTCAGCGACTCGGTCCATGCCAAGACGGCGCGTTCACGCTCGTCATAGACCGGCGACTCCCGCCAGGCCGCAATGAGCGCGATCCACTGCTCGCTGAGCCCGGCCATACGGGCTTCCTTCACATGCATATCGACGCAGTACGCGCAGCCATTGATCTGCGAGGCTCGGATCTTCAACAGGTGCAGTAGGTGCGGATCGATCTCGGCTTTCTGCGAGACAAACTCTTCAAGCGCCCACACGGCCTTCACCGCCTCCGGTGATGCCTTCATGTAGTTGAAACGCTCTTGCATTGGGGTTCCTTTCTTCAGGTTTTTGACGCGCGGACGTGGCCTTCGAGGAAGGCGCATGCGCGCCGGGTTATCGCGCCGTCACGATCTTCCTCGCTCAGCTGCTCCAGCAGGCTTGCGATCGTGACCTTGCGCAATTCGTTGCGATAGGACTGCTCGGCGCGCAGCATCGCGGCGTTGATCTGGCAGGGCGCTGTAAAGGCCTTATCCGGCAGAGGATTGGGCCCATTCCGGCGTATCTCCTTGCAGCGAAAAGCTGGCTGCGAGCCCTCAATGGCAATGACGATGTCGAACAAGGTCACCCGCTCCGGCTTTTTTGCCATGTGATAGCCACCTTTTGGCCCAGGCACCGTCGCTAGGATGCGCGCCCGCGACAGCGCCTGCAGATGCTTCAAAAGATAGCTGGGCGAGACGCCATGAAATGTCGCCAGCGCTGCTGCGGACAGCACCTGGCCATCCTCCAGACTGGCCAGCATCGTTACCGAGTGCACCGCCTGCTCAATGCCATCACTGAGTTTCATCATCGCGCTCTTTATTCATGGACATTTTTTATCCATGATTCTAACGAAACGTCAATGGGCTTGATTGGAGCCAGCCGTCCAGCCTTGTGATCAGGTGATCGAGAGGGCGTGGGCGATGCTTTTGGATTGCTCGTAAAGGGCTTTGAAGAGCGGATATTGCCGTTCATATACGGCCTGTGTTTGCGCGGTTATGGTCCGCTCAGCCGGATTCCAGTCCGGCAGATCGCTCTTGGCGACTTCGCCGAGCGCCAGGCGCGCCAAGAAGGCATTGCCATAGCTCGCGCCGACCGTCACCGAGCAAACGATCTGGTCTAGGCCGGTCAAATCGGATGTCGCCTGAAGCCACATAGCGTTCTTGGTTCCGCCACCGACAGCCAGAAGACGCTTGGGCACCTGCCCGGCTTCGGCGTAGGTGTCGGTGACATGGCGCGTGCCCATCGCGATGCCTTCGATCATCGCGCGGTAAAGATCGCCGCGCGTATGGGTGAGATCAAGACCGAAGAACGCGCCTTTGGCATGTGGATCATGGATCGGCGTGCGCTCGCCTGAAAAATAGGGCAAGCAAATCAATCCCTTGGCACCCGGCGGTGAGGTTTCTGCTTCGGCAGCCAGAACGCCGAACGCCCCATCTTTTGCGAGATCTTTGGCGAAATGGTCACGGAACCAATGGGTCAGCGTGCCGGAGGTGGCAAGGCCAGCCATTGCGGCATACTCGCCCTCAAAGAGCCAAGGGGCATGCCAAAGCCGAGGGTCGGACAGCTGGCTCTCGGTCACCGTGATGATGAAGATGGTCGAGCCGTACATCATCATCATATCACCGGCACCCAGCGTGCCGACGCTCACCGCCTCGGCGGCAGCGTCAACGGTACCGCAAGTCACCGGTGTTCCGACAGCCAGGCCTGTTTCGATGGCTGCTTTCTCGGTCACCGTGCCTGCAATCTCGGTGGACCATAGAAGGTCCGGCATCATCTCCATCGGGCAGATGTCGGAGCCCAAGGCGTCCGACCAGTTCTGTCCCTTGATGTCGTAAAGCGGCGCCGAATTGGGAGCCGTGTAGTGGTCGATGACGAACCGGCTGGTCAGCTTGAAGGTGAGATAGCTGGTGGCAGTCAGAATTTTGTGGGTTTTCTCCCACAGATCAGGGTGGTTGCGACGGAACCACAGGATCTTCGGGCCAACCGCCTGTGAGGTCAGAGCATTGCCGGAATGGGCAAGGATCGTCTCTTCGCCAAGCTCGGCAGTGAGATCGTCGATCTCTTTGGCGGCACGCGTGTCCACGCCGTAGAGCACGCCGTTCATCAGGGGCATGCCGTCTTTGTCGACTGGCAGCATGCAAGGGCCGATGGCAGACGTCGCAATGGCTTTGATCGCCGCCGGGTCGATGCCACTCTCGGCCAGCAAGGCCTTGGTAATGTGGACGAAATCGCCCCACCAATCCTCATCTGGCCGGTGTTCAGCCCAGCCCGGCTGCGGCACAATCATCTGATGCGGTCGAGCGGCTTGAGCGACAATGGTCCCTGCCTCATCGACCAGCACGCCCTTTGACTCAAAGGTCCCGATATCCACGCCAAGCGTATAGGTTGTCATGGGCGCGCCTCGCGAGTCAGTTGAAAATCCGGCCCGATCTGGCTGATGGCATGCTCAAGAAGCTTGCCAAGTGCCTCAAGGTCGCGAACATCGCAGCATTCAAGCGCTGAGTGCGAGTAGCGCATGGGGAAACCGACATCCACGCTGGCCACTCCCTCACCGACGAGCTGATCGTAGGAAAGATCGGTCAAGACGCCGACCTGCGCGGAGCGCTGCAAGGGCATGGATAGCGCATCGGCGCTTTCTTCCATCAACTGTACCATTGCCGGATGCGGGATGACCCCGTTCAATGTGCCACGCCCATGGAAAGAGTAGAGGCTGATGCCGGGCCCACCGCCCAGATGCATGTCGGCACGGTCCACCATGTCTGGTGTGTCGGAGGCGAGCATAAGGTCGATCTGGATGGCGATGTCTGGTTTTATGGCTTGCGCAGCAACCACGGCACCACGCAGGTTGAACTCTTCCTGCACCGAGAACACCACATGCACCGTTGGGCGGTTTGAATGGCCCGACAGAGCCGCCGCTACGGCCAGTTGGACGGCGCAGCCTGCACGATCATCGACGCTTGTGCCGGCAACACGATGGTCACCCAACGTCATCACATGCGGGCGATAGACAATCGGCGTGCCAATGCGCACGCCCGCTGCCTCAGCGTCAGCCTTGGATGCAAAGCCAGCATCGATGATGAGGTCGGGCGCACGGACGACCTGATACTTTTCATCCGGCGTCGTCGCATGGTGCGCCTTGTTGGTGATGATAGCGGGCACATCGCGCCCCTCACCCACACACAGAAGCACGGCCTGGCCGGCAAGCGCGCGTTCCGGCACGCCGCCCATCCGCTCGACCTGGATGAAGCCATCATCGGTTATCCGGCGGGTGATGAAGCCAAGCTGGTCCATATGCGTGAACAGCATGACCGTCGGTGCTTGAGGATCGCCATCCAAGGTCGCGATCACATTGCCTAGCCGATCAGTGCGGTGCGCAAGGCCCATGGCATCAAGACGCGTACGGATGGCGGACGCCACGCGCTCTTCGTGCCCGGAAAGGCCGGGAAGAAGCATCAGCGCTTCAAGATCGTCGCGGATGGAGGTCACCGGACCGCCCTCACCCGGTCCATGAAGTCTTTCGCTCGGTCAGCATCCACGGCGTTCCAGGTGTGGCCGTCTACTTTCAGCGCCGAGCCGACAATGCAGCCATCGGCAGCGCGGAACACCTCGTTGACCGTGGCATGTTTGACGCCGGTGTTGGCAAGCACCGGTGTGTCGGGAAGAACGGCCTTCACCGCCTCCAGGTCCTCCATACGCGCGGCCTCACCTGTGATCTGGCCGGAGACAAGCACAGCGTCGGGGATAGAGGAGAAAACCGCGCTGCGCGCCCGGTCCGGCAGGGGGCGTTTGTCCATGCTGTCGGCAAACTCGGCCGAGACATTGTACAGCATCACCAAATCCTGCCGCCCAAGCCCATCGCGGTAGCGCATGGCCTTGCCGGCGTTGGGCGCCCACACGCCCATATCGCTGGCATAGGTGCCGGTGAAAATCTCTCGGCAGAAGCTGGCGCCCGTTGCCGCCGACAGCGCGACCGTTGCCATCGGATCCCACAGCACGTTGACACCGAACGGAACGGCGATTTCGCTGCGCAAATGGCCGATCAGATAGGCCATGGTCGCCGTTGATGCCGTGTCGACCTCAAAGGCATAGGGCCGGTCGTTTTCATTCCCGAACATGATAGCGTCAAAGCCGGCAGATTGAAGCGCCTGCAGATCCTTGCGTGCATCGGCGAGCAGTTTCTCCAAACCACCCTGCGCATCATAAAGCGGAGAGCCCGGCAAAGCGCCGATATGGACCATGGCAATAGCCGGATTGGTGCCGCCAAACAGCGCTTGAAAACGACTCATATGTCTCCCCGGATGTGCGTTTTTTATCGGCGCACGCGCACCAAGGGTGGTAGGCGCGCCCGACTGCTTATACTAGCATGTTAGCTAAGCACACTAACAGGCGGAGAGACCGGGATGCTATTGAACACGCCGCTGAAAACGCGTCATTGGGACAGGCTGGGCAATGGCGGGCTGACCTTCACCGAACTGGGGTTTGGTACCGCACCTCTGGGTAATCTTTATCGCGCGATTTCCGATGATGATGCCCATGACATCCTCACCCGCGCCTGGGATGCTGGCGTGCGCTATTTCGATACCGCGCCGCTCTATGGCCTTGGCCTTTCTGAAACACGGCTCAACCGGTTTCTTCGCGGCAAGCCGCGTGACTCCTATGTGCTCTCAACCAAGATCGGTCGGCTGTTCAAGGCCACAACGCCCGACAAGCGCGATGGGTTCGGCAAATGGTTCGATGTGCCTTCGCGCAATGAGATCTACGACTACACCTATGACGGCGTGATGCGCTCGGTGGAGTTCTCATTGGAGCGGTTGGGCATCGACAGGATCGATCTCCTGTTTGCTCATGATCTGGACATCTTCAACCATGGCAGCCAGGAGGCGCTGGACGCCAAGATTGCCGAGCTGATGAACGATGGGGGCTACAAGGCTCTCACCGAGATGCGTGAGCAGGATGTCATCAAAGCGTTTGGTGCCGGCGTGAATGAATGGCAGACCTGCCAGACGTTGACCGAACAGGGCGACATGGATCTCTTCCTGCTGGCCGGGCGCTACACGCTTCTGGAGCAGGGGGCACTGGAAAGCTTCCTGCCGCTGGCCGAGAAACGCGGCATCGGTCTGGTGATCGGCGGGCCCTACAATTCCGGTATTCTTGCCACCGGGCCGAAGTCTGGCGCGTTCTACAATTACGATCCGGCGCCGCAGGACATTCTGGACAAGGTCGGGCGCATCCAGTCGGTGTGCGAGCGCCATGGTGTGCGGCTGGTGGATGCAGCCTTCCAGTTCACCCTTCGCCACCCAACGACTGTTTCGGTCATCCCGGGTGGCCAGGGCGTTGCAGAAATGGAGTCCAACCTCGTCGCGGCAAAGGCCGACGTGCCGGATGCCTTATGGGCGGACTTGAAAGCCGAGGGACTGATGCGGGCCGACGCGCCGGTTTAGCCCTTGCACATTCAGCCCGCGCTTTGCGCAAGTCCAGCGATTGTATCGGCGGTGATGGACGCCCGTTCATCCACTGGCGCGGAGACATGCAGGGCGGCGGCGGCGTTGGCGAAACGTGCCGCCTCCACTAGCGCTGCGCCTTTGGCCAGCCGGACGGCAAGCGCGCCGACAAAGGCATCCCCAGCGCCATGAGCGGACACCACATCGACTTTGTGCGCCGGCAGCACGGTTACCTCGTCGTCAGCGATGACAAGTCCGTCGCCACCCAGGGTGAGGACAATATCACTGTTCAGCCAGTTGCGGAGTGAAGCGGCCATCTGATCAGGCGTCAGATCACCTTCAGACATGCTGAGAAGATCTGCTGCCTCCACACGGTTGACCACCACGATATCAGCAAGCGGCAGGCAATCATCCTTGATGCTACGCGCCGGCGCAGCGTTGTGGAGAATGCGCGCGCCAGCCGATTTGGCCCGTTTGGCAACCTCAACATTAACGGCTTCTGGCAATTCGTTTTGCAGCACCAGCCATTGCAAATCGACGGGTAACGCGATGATTCCCGCATCAAGGGCCAGATTGGAGGACGAGACGATCACCGCGCCATAGCCGCCATCCGGCAGGCTGATGGCAACGCTCATGCCTGTTGGCTGAGCGATCCGCTGCACGCTTTGTGTATCAACGCCAGCGTCTTGAAGGGTGTGCACAGCATTGTCGCCGGGCGCATCTCCACCAACGCAAGCTGCCATTGTTACTGGTACACCCATGGCACGGCCGAGACGGCCCGCAGCGACGGCTTGGTTGCCACCTTTGCCGCCAAAGGCATAACGCACGCCCGTACCCGGCAGTGTTTCATCCTCCCGTGGAAGGCGCGGCGCGTCAACGATCACATCATGATGGATGGCGCCGACAACCAGAATGCTCACGCGCCAACTCCCATCATCGCATCAGAGACGATCTTCAGGCTCTCGGTTGCATCCTGACGGGCGATGGCATCGGCCAGGCTTTGGTCGTCAACGAGTGCACTGGCGACGGACTTCAACCGCTCCACCATGTGGATGTTGGTGGCCGCTTCTTTGCACGGGTCTAGCCCGCCATGATCGGGGAAAGTGTCGAAATAGAGCGCGCCGTCATACCCCATGCGGGCAAGCTCCACGAGGAGCTCCACCGGCTGGATCGGGTGGACCGAACCGACCATCAGCCCATCATCGCGCTTGCCATAGCCATCGTTGAGATGGACGCCCAGCAGCTTGGAATGACGGGCAATCAGATGCGCCGAGTGTGCCGGCATCTCGTCGGCGTAGAGCACATGGGCGAAATCCAGCGTGACCCCAAGGTTGGCTCGGTCGGCCTCTTTGATCGCGAGCAGCGTGGTGCCGATGTCCGGCATCAAAGCGTAAGCGCGCGGCTCGTTCACCTTGTACTCGATGGCAATCTGGATGGAGGGATCGTGGTCGCAGACTGCCTGAATGGCCGCCACCGTGTCATCCCACATGCGTCGGTAGTCGCCCTGGAAGGCATAGTCAAAGCCATCCTGGCCCATCCAGAGGGTCACGAGGTTCCCGCCCATGGCCTTCAGCGTGTCGAGACCACGTTTGGTGACATCAATGGCCTCGCGGCGCACGGCTTCATCGGGATTGGTGAAGGCTCCCAGTCGGAACCCCGGATGGGTGTAGTAGCGCATCGCCAGCCCGTTGAGCGCGATGCCGAGATCGCCCATGAGTGTCGCCATCTCGCTGGCGCTGTGATGCTCAAAATGGTCAGGATAGTTGAGATCGGCGGCGTTTAGCCCCTCGACGCTGGCGGCACGGCGCAGCATGTCCTCTGCCGTTGGCCTGCCTGGCAGACCGATTTTGAAGGCATTGAGACGTGCAGCATAGCGCGGCGCGTTTTGGCCGGCGATGGCGGGGCGCAGCACGGTCATTCGTCGTTTCCTAAATGGGTTGGGTGTCGGTTTGGCGACACGGTTTTTGCAGCGTTTTACACAAACAGGTCAGGCCGCGCCCGCATGATGGGCTCCAGCACGGTCAGAAGCTGGCGTAAATGATGGCGCGTTGCCGTGCGCGCCGCATCGACATCGCCAGCCTCTAGCGCGGCCAGGATGGTCTTGTGCTCTTCAAGCGTGGCTTGCACCCGCCCAGGCTCTGGCAAAATCAGTTGCCTAGCCCGGTCGACATGCACCCAGCTCGTCTCAGCAACGGTGCGCAAGCGTTTGAAGCCGGTAAATGAGAGCATCATCTCGTGCATCTGGCGGTCGAGTTCGTAGAAGCCGGGAAAATCACCATCGGCAATCAACGCTTCCTGGATGCGCACATTACGGCGCAACTGAACAAGTTGATCTTCGGTGATCTCGCCCGCCAACCGCTCACCGGCCGCCAGCTCCAGAGCTTCGCGCAAGAAGGCGCCCTCGCGGATTTCTTCCAGCGAAAAGCGGGCCACAAACGTGCCGGCCTGCGGCACGACATCGACGAGACCTTCGCCGGCCAAGCGCGCCAACGCCTCGGTAACAGGTGAGCGCGAAACACCCAGTTGCTCGCAGATCTCCGGTTTGCGCAGCACTTCGCCAGGCTTAAGCGCCAGGGAGAGAATGCCTTGTTTGAGCGAGGCATAAGTTTTCTGCGCCAACGTGCCGGGAAACCGGTCGAGCGGTGGCAAGGTACCTGCCTCGGGAGGCTGGTGTTGATCGGTCTGCCGCTGTTGCGAGGGCTCTTGCACCTTACCTCGATCCGGTTGTAGCATGTTAACATGTTAGTCTTGACAGGGTGGCTGTCAAGAAATCCATGTATCGGTCTTTGGTTCCACGTCGATCTTCAGCTTCGCGTTGCTTGCTGGCCCAGCAGCTGTCGACCAAAGGCACGCGAGCCTGCGCCTTGGAAGCGCGGTCTGTGTCGCTCAAGTGCTGACACATTGAAAAGGTTTTCTCATTCATGCTCACAGACAGCCTGCAGGCGCTACGGCTTCACGATGATGATCCCCTTGTCATTGCAGCCCAAGATCTGCAAGCGGGCACACACATTAGTGTCGAGGGTGATGGCCCTCTGGCGCTGGTGGATGCTGTTCCTAAAGCCCACAAGATTGCGACCCGCGCCATCCATGAAGGTGAGCCGGTGCGGCGCTATGGTCAGGTCATTGGATTTGCCTCGGAGGCGATTGGCCCCGGCGCCCACATTCACAGCCACAATCTGGCAATGGGCGACCATAAGAGCTGGAGCCACGGCGCCGGACCGACATCAACTGCCGGTGTTATCAATGTTCCGGAAACCCCTGGCAGGCGCACCTTTGAGGGCATTCACAGGCCCGACGGCAAGGTTGGTACCCGCAACTATTTGGGTGTTGTCACTTCGGTGAACTGCTCGGGTTCAGTGGCGCGTTTCATCGCCGATGAGGCCATCCGCTACGGTCTGCTTGAAGACTTCCCCAACATCGCCGGCATCGCGCCCATCGTCCACGGGACCGGATGCGGTATGGCCAATGATGATGAAGGGTATGACACGCTGTTTCGGACTCTTTCCGGCTACATCCAGCATCCCAATTTCGGTGGCGTGCTTCTGGTCGGGCTTGGCTGCGAGATGATGCAGGTGAGTGATCTGGTGGGCCGTGACAGGCCACGAGCCGATGGTTCCTTCCGTTACATGACGATCCAGCAATCGGGCGGCACGCGCAAAACAGTGGAGCGCGGTGTTGCTATGCTGCGTGAGCTGGCGGAGGTGGCCAATAGAACCGAGCGCAGACCGGCGGGCATCGAAAGGCTGGTCCTGGGGCTGCAATGCGGCGGGTCGGACGGTTATTCTGGCATCACGGCCAACCCTGCCCTTGGCCACGCCTCCGATATGATTGTCGCCGCTGGTGGGACGACCATTCTTTCTGAGACACCAGAGATCTATGGTGCCGAACACCTTCTGACGGCACGCGCTGTCGCCCCACAGGTCGCCGACCGGTTGATGGAACGCATCGACTGGTGGGAGCGCTACACCGCCATGCATGGTGGGCGGATGGACAACAACCCCTCACCTGGCAACAAGCGCGGTGGCCTGACGACCATTTTGGAGAAGTCGCTGGGTGCGGTCGCCAAGGGCGGCACAGCGCCACTTTCCGGTGTGTTCAGCTACGCTGCCCCGCTGACCACGAATGGTTTCGTGTTCATGGATTCGCCGGGGTACGATCCGTGTTCGGTCACCGGACAGATCGCATCGGGTGCCAATCTGGTCGCCTTCACCACCGGGCGCGGCTCGGTCTCTGGATACATGCCGACGCCCGGCCTGAAGCTGGCCACCAACACAGAAATGTACGACCGAATGGCCGACGATATGGACATCAACTGCGGCGATGTGCTCTCCGATGGTGTGTCGCTCGCCGACAAGGGCGCTGCCATTCTGGACAGGATGATTGGGGTGGCCTCCGGCGACAAGACCAAGAGCGAACGTCAGGGATTTGGCGGCGTTGAATTTGTACCCTGGCAGCTTGGCGCGGTGATGTAGTCCGCCCTAGGCCGCCGATTGAATCTAAGGAGAGTTATTTCATGAAACTTTTGCGCCACGGCGAGCCGGGGGCTGAAAAGCCCGGCATGCTTGATGGATCGGGCGTTATCCGCGACTTGTCAGGCCATATTGACGATGTCGCCGGCGGGGCGCTCTCTGACGATGCTCTGGCGCAGATAGCATCGCTTGACCCTTCCAGCTTGCCGGCCGTCAGCGAGGCCACCCGTCTAGGCCCCTGTGTTGGCAGTGTGGGCAAGTTTATCTGTGTCGGCCTCAACTATGCCGACCATGCAGCGGAGTCCGGCATGGATGTGCCGCCGGAACCGGTTCTCTTCTTCAAGGCAACGAGCGCCATCACCGGCCCCAACGACGATGTGATTATTCCCAAAGCGTCCGAAAAGACCGACTGGGAAGTTGAGCTTGGCATCGTGATCGGCAAAGAAGCTCGCTATGTGTCTGAAGCCGATGCAATGAGCCATGTTGCCGGCTACTGCGTCGTCAACGATCTGTCGGAGCGCCATTTCCAGATCGAGCGGGCCGGCCAATGGGTGAAAGGCAAGAGCGCGGACACGTTCGGTCCGATCGGCCCATGGATGGTCACCCGCGATGAGGTCGCCGATCCGCAGAACCTTTCCATGTTCCTGGAGGTGGATGGCCATCGCTATCAGGACGGCTCGACCAAGACGATGGTTTATGGCGTGCAACACTTGGTGCATTACATCTCGCAGTTCATGAGCCTGCAGCCGGGCGACATCATCTCCACCGGTACGCCCCCGGGCGTCGGCATGGGTCAGAACCCGCAAACCTACCTCAAAGCCGGCCAGACCATGCGTCTTGGCATTGAGGGCATGGGCGAGCAGACCCAGAAGACGGTTGCTTACACCGGCTGAACCTTTCCAGACTTAGGTGGGCGCTTGCCATTTGGGCAACGCGCCTGCCCTTTCACCTGCATCTGTCGGGATTTTGAGCGTTTTGTTGCACGCCTTGCGTTGTTGAGCGCCCTTCCCTCCTGCGATCCTGCTAGTGGGCGCTGGCCGAAGCCTGCCTGCGCCCAATCACCGGAGTAGAAGCAGTCAGCCGGCTGGAGTTTCCACCGGCAGGTCATTGCTCCTTGGACCAATCATGGCCGATCACCGCTCTGGCGCGTCTGGCCATGCAACCAGGGATCGTGACCATGGCGCATGCAAACAGCTACGGCCTTCAAGAACTCAACAAAGAAACCAACATTGGTGGCCTCGGCCTTGAGCTCGAACGCGCTGTGCCGCGTATCGATCTGACCGACTTCAGCGCTCGCAAGGATGAGATTGCCGATGCGTTGTGGGAGGCAGCAACCGGTTCGGGCTTCTTCCAGCTCGTCAATCACGGTGTGCCGCTGCACCTTATCAACGAGGCCTTTGGCATGTCGGAGAGGTTCTTCGCACTGCCGCAGGACGTAAAGGGCCAATACCCCATGCAGCGCGGCACCAATTCCGGCTGGGAGTACAAAGCGCAGGTGCGCCCCTCGACCGGGACTGCGGACCAAAAGGAAAGCTACCAGCTCACCGTCTCGCGCATGGAGGAGCTGGGTCTTTGGCCAACGCCTGAGGAACTGGCAGGTTTCAAAGCCTCCATGCTCGCCTTTGAGCGTGCCAATTGGCATCTGGCGACAAAGGTGCTGGCCTGCTTTGCCGAGAAACTCGGCATGGAGACCGACTTCTTCACGGTCACCCATGACCCGATGAAACCGACCTACCAGTCGACTGTCCGGCTCATCCACAATCTGGCCATGAAGGACGCCAAACAGGAGGACTTCAAATACTGGCGAGCAGGCGCGCACAGCGACTACAACTGCCTGACGCTGCTGCATCAGCGCACCGGCCAGGGCGGACTTCAGGTCGCGCCGGGCAAGGACAATGTTGACGACCTGGCCTGGACCGAGGTGGTGCCCGAAGATGGCATCATAACCTGCAACATTGGCGATATGCTGATGCGCTGGTCGGATGATGTGCTGAAATCCACGCTCCACCGTGTGCGCATGCCCAAGCCCGGCGAGTATGACGGCCCGCGCTACTCCATTGCCTTCTTCGCCCAGGCCAACAAGGACGCGATGATCGTCGGGCCGCAGGGTAAATATGAGCCGATGTCGGCTGGTGACTACATGCAGATGCGGCTTTCTGCGAATTTTGATCGCAAGGAAAGCTGACGGTCTTTTCCATGTTACCCAAGGTTCAGGCGGCCCACGCGGCCGCCTTTTCTTTTGCTCGTTTTTATCTGCTTACTTGGCGTCATGCGGTCGTCACACGATTTGTATTTGCCAAAGCAGACGTGTGGGGCACACTCCGGTCAGGCAAACAATAAGAACGAGGAGGCACACCCATGCGTTTCGTGGCATCAATTTCTATTCTGGCCCTGATGGTCTCGGCGCCCATGATCTCAGTGCACATGATCTCGGCACCCTTGGCTCAGGACGCGGCGGACGGCGTTGCGCCGGAAGCTGGATCGGTCGGCATGATCGCCGAACTCTCAGCCGAGGCGCTCGCCGCCCAGGCGGCCAAGGCCAATGGCGAGCCGGTCGCCGCCGATGACTGGATGGTTGCAGCAGCTAATCCGCTGGCGGTGGAAGCCGGCGCACGTATCTTGCGAGCTGGCGGCACAGCAGCCGACGCGATGGTCGCCGTACAAGCGGTGCTTGGATTGGTCGAGCCGCAAAGCTCCGGCCTTGGCGGCGGCGCGTTTCTGGTCTGGTACGACGGCGCAACCTGTGAACTGACGACGCTTGATGGCCGGGAGACCGCCCCACAATCCATCACGCCGACCCTCTTTCAAAACGAGGATGGCGAGCCACTTGGCTTTTTCGATGCTGTCGTCGGCGGGCTTTCTGTTGGAACACCCGGCACGCCAGCGCTGATGGAAGAGGCGCATCGCCAATGGGGCGCGGCCAACTGGGGTAGCCTGTTTGCCGACGCAATCATGCTGGCCGAAGGCGGGTTTGCCGTCTCGCCGCGCCTTGCCCAACTGGTTGCTGGTGATCAGGAGCGACTGAGCCGGTTCCCGGCAACTGCCGAGTATTTCTACCCCGGCGGCGAACCGCTGGCCGAAGGCTCAATCCTGGTGAACGCCGCGTATGGCACAACGCTGCGGGCCATCGCATCGCAAGGCACATCGGCCTTTTACTCCGGTCCGATTGCCGAGGGTATCGTCGCCACCGTGCGTGGCGCGGAAGGCAATCCGGGTTATCTCAGCATGACCGATCTGGCGCTTTACGAGGTCGTTGAGCGTCCCGCCGTCTGCGCCGACTACAATGGCTACGATGTCTGTGGCATGGGACCGCCCTCCTCCGGCGCGCTGACCGTCGGTCAGATCCTTGGCATGTCCTCAGCCTTTGATCTTGCAGACCTTGGGCCTGACGATCTGGAAAGCTGGCGCATCATCGGCGATGCGTCCCGCCTCGCCTTTGCGGACCGCGGCCGCTATATGGCCGACAGCGATTTCGTGCCCATGCCGACCTCGGGCTTGGGCGATCCTGACTATCTGGCAGGCCGGGCTGAACTGTTGGAAGGCGATGACGCGCTGCCCGAAGTGGCACCCGGTATGCCCGAATGGGATCATGCCATGCTCCTGGCCGACGATGAGTCGCTGGAACTTCCCTCCACCAGCCACATCTCCATCGTCGATGGCTACGGCAACGCCCTTTCAATGACCACGACGATTGAAAACGGCTTCGGCTCGCGGCTGATGGCACCTGGCGGGTTCCTGCTCAACAATGAGTTGACGGACTTTTCCTTCCGCACCCAGCGTGACGGCGTGCCGATTGCAAACCGGATCGAGCCCGGCAAGCGGCCACGTTCATCTATGTCGCCGACCATCGTGATGGAGGATGGCGAGCCTGTGCTCGTCATCGGTTCACCTGGTGGCAGCCGGATTATCGGCTATGTCGCCCAGACCATCATCGCGCATCTTGATTGGGACATGGACGTGCAGGCGGCCATCGACATGCCGCATCTGGTCAACCGCTTTGGCACCTATGATCTGGAAGAAGGCACTGACGCCGAGTCGTTTGCCGGTCCGCTGGAAGAGATGGGCTATGAGGTGAATGTGCGTGGCCTCACCTCCGGCCTGCATGCCATTTCCATCAGTGACGACGGCTTGCTTGGCGGTGCCGACCCACGCCGTGAGGGCATTGCATTGGGTGAGTAGCGCCCACGCTCTCCTCCAAATGAACAAAGCCCGCGTCTTCTGGACGCGGGCTTTTGTTTTCAAAGGCTTAGATGTGGTGCGGTCGAGAAGACTCGAACTTCCACCCGTGTTACCGGACAGCGACCTCAACGCTGCGCGTCTACCAATTCCGCCACGACCGCAAAGACCCAGAAGGCCAAAGACGAAGCATCGCTGCCCGTCTAGAGCGCGGCTGATAGCAAAGGGCCGCGCGATGCTCAAGGCCTCTCGATGGGTAAGAGGTGTTTTTTCAAAAAGGACAGCAGGCTTAGGGGTCAGCGCGCTTGATCTCGGTGATGGACACGGCAATGGCATCACCGCTCACCACCACCTCGGCCTCGGCAATCTGCATCCCATTGGCCAGCACTTTCACGTGCTCACCTGGCAGCGTTTGCAGCTCAATCACGGCACCACGACCCATGCGCAGCAGCTGGTGAACGGGCATTTCCGCCGCTCCCAATTCCACCGCAATATCAACGCTGATGTCTTCGACCGGATTTTGCATCGGGGGATGAGACTCACTATGTAGGCCAAACCTGATGAAAGCTTTGGGCTATCATGGTTAATGAGGCTTTAAGCTTTCGCCACCTGGCGGGTGGCATCTGCCCTGTTGCCGACAAAAGTGAGCCTTTATGCACGAGCCCAAAGCACGTTCCACGGTTGCAGTTGAGTCACCTGTCTTTCGGCCCAAACAGCCTATCGACTGGCAAGTCTGGAACGGGCTGACGCCCTATCAGGTGGCTCTCGATGCCATGGAAGCGCGCGCCGCGGCCATCGCCGATGGGCAGGCCCGCGAGGCCATCTGGCGTCTGGAACACCCACCGCTTTACACCGCCGGAACCAGCGCCGCTCCAGCCGACCTCGTCGAGCCTGATCGATTTGAGGTGATCAAAACCGGTCGCGGCGGCCAATACACCTATCATGGGCCGGGTCAGCGCGTTGCTTATGTGATGCTGGACCTCAATCAACGTGGCAAAGATGTTCGCGCCTTTGTCGCGGCTCTGGAAGCTTGGGTTATCGGCACGCTCGACCGGTTTACGGTGCGCGGCGAGCGCCGCGAAGATCGGGTGGGTGTCTGGGTCAAACGACCGGAAAAAGCGCCCGCGCCTGATGGAACGACGGCTGAAGACAAGATCGCGGCGGTCGGCATCCGGGTGCGCAAGTGGGTCAGCTTTCACGGCATCAGTCTCAATGTGGAGCCCGATCTTGATCATTTCTCCGGGATCGTGCCGTGCGGCGTGCGCGAGCATGGCGTGACGAGCCTTGTCGACCTTGGGCTGCCGGTCGACATGCATGATGCGGATGTGGCGCTGAAGGCGGAAGCTGAACAGCTTTTTGGCCCAATCCAGGATGTGCCACCAGACGCTTTGACGGAACAAGGTTAGAAGGCTGCCACGATTTCCCAAGGTCGGTTGCGACGTTCGAAGCTCGGCCAAATCGTCAGAGCCGCTGGCTGATTGGCGTCCGCCACCAAAGCAATGGCGCCATGAGCACGCAGGCTATCGGCGTCGATAAGGATTGGCGGCGCGCAGCCGGCCGGTGCCGCGAGGGCAGTCACCAGAATGTCTGCGGCGCGGCAATCCTCCGCGAAGGCGCCTGGTTCGCGCACATGGGCGGTCAACCGGCCGTCTGGCAGATGAGCCGTGCAGCCCAAAGGATCACATCGCCAGGCGCTTTCCAGGCCCGTACGGTCCGGATCAAGCGCCAGGCGTTGGTGCCAAAGGTCCACGGTGAACCGGCTGCCACGCGTGATCGAGCGATCAAGTGCACGCGATCCGTCGTCAGTCTCGCGCACCAACGCCACAGTCTGACCTGAGCGTTCGACCAGGATCGAGGGGTGTGGGGCAAAAAGATCGACAAAAGGGATCACAATTAGCGGCACCAGTGCGACCAATCGGGCCTTTCCGACCATCAGAGCGGCGAGGCATCCCGAAGCGGTTAAGAGCAGCAAGGCGGTCGGCGTAATGGCGGGGATGGCCAGCCTCGCGCCCTCCATCCCGCCGACCCAATGGGCGATTGTGAGCACCTGCTCCAGTCCAAAGCCCATCATTTGAAGCGGAAGGGCTTCAAGCCCAAACGGCGCTGCCAGCAACGCTAGCAGCCCGAACGGCATGACGATCAGCGAAACCAGCGGCAGCGCCAGTACATTGCCAAGCAGCGACAAGGGCGCGCCAACAGAGAAGTGATAGGCGGCGAAGGGCGCGGTCGCGAGCCCTGCGATAAGGGATGTCATCGCGATGCCGAGAACCAGGCCAACCGGACGACGGAGCACCGCTGGCACTGCCAAGGTGTGCTGATGGAACCAGAGCGACATGCCAGAAGCTGAGATGGCGGCATAGGTGGCGACCAGTGCAAGCGTCGCGGCAAAGGACATCTGAAAGCTCGGCCCCAGAAGAGTAACCGGGGCTATGGCCAATACGATGAGTGCCGCCGCCGCCAAGGCGCGCGGCGTAAAGGCGCGCCGCATCGCCATGGTTGCGATCAGCGCGATGACGATCATGACGAAGGCGCGCTGCGTCGCGGTACTCGCGCCGGACAAAGCGAGATAGCCGACGGCAACTGCAAGCCCGGCGATGCCCGTCCATCGCAAGGCCGAGCGTGACGCGGCGGCACGCGGATGGAGCGCCAGCGCCAGGTAGAACACCGCCATGGCCGACAGCGTCATCATCGCCATATGCATGCCGGAAATGGCAAGGAGATGGGCCAATCCGGCCTGCCTGAGCGCCTCCAGAGCTTCGTCCGACAGGCCATCACGCACGCCAACGAGCAGCGTCGCCGCGAGAATGCCAGGGTCTCCAGAAAGCTGGGAGGCGAAACGGGTTGCGAGGCTCTGACGGAGGCGAGAGAGTATCGTCGAGATTTCAGAAACGATGCCTGGCTCGCCAATATCAGGCAGGCGTTCAGGCCTGCCATAGCTAAAGCCCGTTGCTCCAATGCCCTGAAAAAACAACTCTTTTCGCATGTTGCGTGCGCCGGGCATGGCGGGCTCTGGCGGCGGACCGATCCGGGCGAGGACGCGGATGCGGTCGCCGGCAGCTAGCTCTCCTGCGCGGGCAATGACAGTAATGCGGATGCGGCGGGGCGTTTCGTCTGGCGCGATATCCTCGATGGCGAGCTGGTTGAGCGTCAGGCGGGCGCGGGACGCGCTGCGCTGTTCAAGCCGAACGATGTGTCCTGTTACCTCGGCAACATCCTCGACAAGAAGCTGTGGTCCAGAGGCAAAGCGTGCATGAAGCGCGCCCAGGCTTGCACCGGCAAAAAGCGCGCAAGCGACTGAAACAAAGACGATTTTGGGGCTGTCCCGCATCTGCCAGGCCCAAAGGAGACTTGCTGTAAGCGCGGCCAATAGGGCGATGAGGCTCGGCTCATAGGGAAGCGCGAAGTAGATGAGCAGCCCTGCCCCAACAGCGACCGCTAGCCACGCTAGGCCGTTGCCGACGCTTAGACTGTCGTCAATCGCACGAACCGAGGCGGCCAGAACGCGGTCCGCCAGGGTGCTCAAGTTGCCGCGTTTGTCTAGCTTTGCTTGGGATGAAACCCCAAGGTCCGGCAGCGAGACGGATCGGTCCGGCGGTCCGGTTCCGGACCGATCCGGACCTTTGGCGTCTGATTGTGGGGTTCCGCCGACCAGCGCCATCACACAAACCCTGTGCCGCTGTTGCGAAAGGCGTCAGTCATGGTAAGTGCGGGCGCGTTTTTCCTCGCCAGTTGTTTCGCCATCGACCCACCCACGGTCCCGCTCGTCCGATGCCCCATCCTCTCCCAGTTGAGCCTTGCCCCCCATGAGCCAATCCGGTCACGCCCCTTCCCCTCTCGTCCTCACGCGC
>JBHJIX010000059.1:0-10920 GCA_050043025.1 Cohaesibacteraceae bacterium | reverse complement strand
GGCGTGGGGGCGGCCATGCTCTGTGCCGGGCACGTGTTCTGGCCGGCAAGGCGCACGGCGATGGCGTTCCTGTGGCCCGGAATCGCGCTAACACTCGTCCTTGGGGTGATCGGAGCGTCGCTGTTCGCGTTCTACCTCTCGACATTTGCCAACTATGTGGCGACCTATGCCGGCCTTGCTGGCATCGTGACGGCGATCTTCTTCTTGTACTGCTCAGCGCTGATCCTGATCTTTGGCGCAGAGTTCAACGCCGCTGTGGATCGCGTGCGGGCCTCATCGCTCGTGATCGGGCGATAAAGCACCTTTAGGAAAAGTGTATGTGGTTTTCCGCCCGAAAGGTGCGACAGAAAAAGAAATAGAGCATCTCGAGCGGCTCTGGCTTCTTGAAAGATGCTCTAGACGATCAGGCGGTCTGATGGCCCGTTGCAAGATCAGCATGCTCGACAACGGGCTGAGATGCACTTTCCTCAAACAGCAGCCCGCGCGTCAGCACGGCGCCGTGAAAAACCATCCAATACCAGATACCGAAAAACTTGGCGCCATCCTCCACCACAATGGCGGTTGAGGATGGAGTGTGCAGAAGCACGACATCCACGCCGATGCTCACCGCAAAACCAAGACACGCACCGAAAAAGAAAATGCCGTCCACACTGCGAAGATAGGAACGGGCCATCCAGGTGTAGCCAAGGCCTAGCAGGCCATAGGCCGCAAGCACTGCATTTTGCGGCACGCCAAGCGCAGGCAGGACATTTTCATGGAGAAGGAAAGCGTCGTCCAGCGTCATCCAGGCTGTCAGAAGGCCGCCAGGAAAGGCAAAGCGTTTGAGCCGCGGGGACAGGCCGGTGAGAAACAGCATCAAGGCTGTAAACAGGCAGGGCGCCGCTGTCGCAGCCCACATCATCACGCCCAGCATGGACATAGCGCCGAAATAGACCTTGCAGCATTCAGGCGCGATTTCCGCAGCCCTGAGAGGATCGTGGTAGAACCATCTGGGATCGCTGAAAGGCTGGATCAACGTCGCAAGGATGGGGATGACTGGCAGCAACAGCCCCACACCCACCAGCGCAAGGGTGGGCCATTCGCCGCGTGCGATCCGATCCAAAGGTGTTAGCTGCTCAGCATACGCCACGAGGTGCCCCCAAGTCGCTCCTCAGGGAATCTAGGCGTTAAGTCCTCATAAGCCGTTAAACGGCCTTTGCCTTCTCTTCGCTCTTGCTGCGGTTGACCAAGTAAACCCCAAGCACGGTCAACGTCATGCCAAGGATCGCCACCAGGCTCAGCCGCTCACCGAACAACAGAAACGATTCCACGGCCACCAGGGGCGGAATGAGATAGATCAGCGTTGCAACCCGCGACACGGCACCGTGCCGGATGAGGAGCAAGAGAAGCCCAATCGCAGCAAGCGACAGCCCGAGCACCGACCACACCATGACCAGCCCGCTTTCAAGCGTCAGCGCGAAATTCATCTCTTCCAAGAGAAAAGCGAACGGCAGCGTGGCAAGCGTCGCCCCCAGATATTGCAGGAACGCGATCGCCCGCAGGTCACCTCCCTGCAAATAGCGCTTCTGGTAGAGCGTGCCGAGCGTGACCGACACCATCGCGATGACATTGATCACGATGAGCCAGCTGGCGGCTGTCAGGGCTTCGCCTTCCAGCGACAGAAGCTGCGGCAGAAGCGCGACGACCAGACCGAAGAACCCCAGCGCTAGTCCAAGCCACTGCCGCTTGGTGAGATGCTCAGCCAGCCAGGTGACCGCCAGGACAGCCGTTAACAGCGGTTGCAGCGCGGCAATCAGGCCGGAAAGCGGTGTCGCCAGCCCTTGGGCGATGACATACCAAACGCCACCCAGATAGATCGCGTGCAGCCGCACGCCGGAAAAACGGCCGTGAACCCACATGGCCGGCGTGCTGGGCAGTTTGATGCGGAAAGCGAGCATCACCAGAATGAGCGCCAACGCCGCCAGCGCATAGCGCGCGGCCAGAAAGGTCAGCGGATCGGCATGGGGTGCTGCTGCCCGCGCGGTAATCCAGCCCGTCGACCAGATGAGCACGAACAAAACAGGCGCCAAGCGCAAGAGCATTGGATTTGGCTTTCGGGAAGAGAACGCAACCAGCCCTTAGCTGGTCAATCAGCCCTTGCCCACCCTTCGGAAAAAATCCCGGCCAAGGCAGGACAAGAAAACCACCTCCCCGAGCTTGGGGAGGGGTCAGATTTGGGGGTCTTGCGGGGTTGGTTACGTCGCTGCGTCGATCGCATCTTCAAAGGTGCGAAGACCGGGCTTCGGCGAACCAACCAAACAGGCCATGTTGCCCGGCGCGTGCTGGTTCTTCCACATTTTGGTGTGCGCCTTGGGGATATCGCGCCAGGCAAACACCTCCGACATGCACGGGTCGATGCGCCGCTCGATAACAAGCTTGTTGGCCGCAGCCGCCTGCTTCAGATGGGCAAAGTGCGAGCCTTGAACGCGCTTTTGATGCATCCAGACGTACCGCGCATCCATGGTGAGGTTGAAGCCGGTCGTGCCGGCACAGATCACGATCATGCCGCCGCGCTTGCACACAAAGGTGGAGACGGGAAACGTCGCCGCGCCGGGATGTTCGAAGACGAAGTCAACGTTCACGCCCTTGCCGGTGACGTCCCAGATTGCCTTGCCGAACTTGCGCACTTCAGAGAACCAGGCGTCGTACTCCGGCGAGTTCACGGTCGGCAGTTGGCCCCAGCAATCGAAATCCTTGCGGTTGATGACGCCCTTGGCGCCCAACGACATAACAAAATCGCGCTTGTCCTCATCGGAGATCACACCGATCGCGTTGGCACCAGCAGCGGCACAAATCTGCGTGGCGAACACGCCAAGCCCGCCGGACGCGCCCCACACCAGAACATTGTCGCCCGGACGCAGAACGTTTGGCCGGTGGCCGTAGAGCATGCGGTAGGCGGTCGCCAAGGTGAGCGTGTAGCAGGAGGCTTCTTCCCAGGTCAGGTGCTTGGGCCGCGGCATAAGCTGGCGCGCCTGAACCCGGGTGAACTGGCTGAAAGAGCCATCCATCGTCTCATAGCCCCAGATACGCTGGGATGGTGAGAACATCGGGTCGCCGCCATTGCACTCCTCATCATCGCCATCATCCTGGTTGCAGTGGATGACGACTGCATCGCCCACCTTCCAGCGCTTCACCTTCGAGCCAACAGCCCACACAATGCCGGACGCGTCCGAGCCGGTGATGATGTAGTCGTTCTTGACTTGATCAAACTGCGAAATCGGCTCGCCAAGCGCGCACCAGATGGCGTTGTAATTCACGCCGGCCGCCATCACGAAGACCAGCACCTCATCATCACCGATGTCCCACACCGGCAGCACTTCCTGCTGCATGGCGACTTCCGGCGGGCCATGCCGCTCGCGGCGGACCGACCAGGCATACATGGTGGCCGGAACGTGACCGAGCGGCGGAATCTCGCCAATCTCATACAATTCTTTAACGTCGGACGAGGTCTCAACAAGGGCCATAGCGTGCTCTCCGCCTATGCAGGGCCTGGATGTTCAAGGGTAACAGATCATGGCGTGCTGCACTGCAAAAAACCAATTGGCCATTGGTCGGTCGCGGTGAACGCGATTGGTGGTCGCCCGGGACAAACAATCGTTAACGATGTTTGAGCCTCACCGACCAGCCAGCGTTCGAATTTGGTACACTGAAGCTCGGGATTGCCCAATCGGGGAGGCGTGGATGCAAGAAAGGTGCGTCCATGCTCGGCATGAATCTGCCGGCGTTTGTCGCCGATAACAGCACCATCATTCTTATCATCGCGAGCGCGATCACGCTGCCTATGGCCTGGATTAGTGATGCTGCATTGCGCGATCTTGGCTTCGGTTATGTCGGCAATTACGTTCTCTTATGGGCCGGCTGCCTGTTCGGAGCGGTTGGCTTCATGCTGCATCTTGGATCGGCAGAACGGATGATGGGCGCGCTGGAATGGTCCTTCATGGCGGCGGCCGGCGGCGCGATTACAGTCATTCTCCTGGCCTGCATCATCAAACGGCTATTCATCCGATAGGAGAGACCCATGCCTCCAAAGCGGCTCGGCCCTTTGGCGAAGTGACGGCTGGCCTGAGGCCACCTATGGTGTGCTATGGTGCAGTGCACACAGATCGCGCCATCCAACGATGAAAGCTGGTCACCAAAGGGACGGAGTGGATTTATGAGCAGCGACACGCCGGAGCAAAATCGCCCAGAACGCGAACGCCCCTGGATCTTCCGCACCTACGCGGGGCACTCAACGGCCAAGGATTCCAACGCCCTCTACAAGACCAACCTCTCAAAAGGCCAGACAGGTCTGTCGGCCGCCTTCGATCTACCGACACAGACCGGCTACGACCCCGATCATGTCCTGGCGCGCGGTGAAGTCGGCAAGGTTGGCGTGCCGATTGCCCACCTTGGAGACATGCGCACCCTGTTCGATGGCATTCCCCTTGATGCCATGAACACCTCCATGACCATCAATGCGACGGCGCCCTGGCTGTTGGCGCTTTATGTAGCAGTCGCCGACGAGCAAGGCGCGGACCGCACCAAGCTTTCCGGCACAACGCAGAACGACATCATCAAAGAGTATCTCTCGCGCGGCACCTATGTGTTCCCGCCTGAGCCGTCCATGCGGCTCACCACCGACATGATCGGCTGGACCTATTCCAACACGCCCAAATGGAACCCGATGAATGTCTGCTCCTACCATCTCCAAGAGGCTGGAGCGACGCCGGTCCAAGAGCTCTCCTTTGCGTTGGCGACGGCCATTGCCGTGCTCGACACCGTGAAAGCCCGCGGCATCATCCCTGACGAGGATTTCCCCAAAGCCGTTGGCCGCATATCGTTTTTTGTGAATGCCGGTATGCGGGTCGTCACCGAGATGTGCAAGATGCGCGCTTTTGTGGATCTATGGGATGAAATCTGCGCCGAGCGCTACGGCGTGGAAGACCCCAAATATCGTCGCTTCCGCTATGGCGTGCAGGTGAACTCGCTGGGGCTGACCGAGCCGCAGGCGGAAAACAACGTCTACCGCATCCTCATCCAAATGCTTGCGGTCGTGCTCTCCAAAAAGGCGCGCGCTCGCGCTGTTCAATTGCCTGCGTGGAACGAGGCGCTAGGGCTGCCAAGGCCCTGGGATCAGCAATGGTCGCTGCGTATGCAGCAGGTGATGGCGTTTGAAACCGACCTTCTGGAGTATGCCGACCTGTTCGATGGCTCAAAGGAAGTCGATGCCAAAGTGGAGGCCCTCAAAACCGAAGCCCGCGAGGAACTCGCCCGCATTGAGGCGATGGGCGGCGCCATCGCAGCGATCGAGACCAGCTACATGAAACAGCAGCTTGTCTCATCGAACACCATGCGGCTGGAAGCGATTGAGAGAGGCGAGCAGACGGTGGTGGGCGTCAATCGCTACGAGGAAAGCGAGGAATCCCCGCTTGGCACTGGCGAAGGCGCCATCCTCGTCGTCCCCGAAGGCGTGGAGGACGAAACCGTCGCCACGCTCAATGCTTGGCGGGCACAGCGTGACCCATCGGCTATTGAGGCAGCGCTTGCCACGCTCAAATCTGCGGCCGAGGGCAACTCCAACATCATGGAAGCTTCCATTGAGGCCGCCAAGGCTGGCGTGACAACAGGCGAATGGGGCGAGGCCCTGCGCTCCGTTTATGGCGAGTACCGCGCGCCGACCGGCGTTGGCAAAGCCGCCCGCGCTGAGGTCGATGATCTTGATGCCGTGCAGGCCGATGTTGAGGCCGTTTCCAACACAATGGGCCGCCGGCTGAAGATTCTGGTCGGCAAGCCGGGCCTGGACGGTCATTCCAATGGAGCCGAACAGATCGCCGTGCGGGCCCGCGATTGCGGCATGGAGGTTGTCTATGAGGGCATCCGTCTTACCCCGGCGGAGATCGTCAACGCTGCCATCGAGGAGGATGTCCACATCATCGGGCTGTCGATCCTGTCCGGCAGCCATGTAGCGCTCATGCGCGATGTGATGGATCGGCTACGCTCCAATCAGGCCGATGACATCCCCGTCGTGGTTGGCGGCATCATCCCGCCTGAAGATGAGCAAGCGCTCAAGGCTATGGGCATTGCCGCCGTCTACACACCAAAGGATTTTCGCGTGAATGCCATCATGGCTGATATCGTGCGCATCGTCGCAGATCGGGCGCAAAACGCGGCCTAACGGCATCAGTCGTCAGAAAATAAGGCGATCATTAAAAGGCGAACGGTCCGGGAAACGCCCCAGCAAGAAGCATCGGTTTAGTTGACCACTTCCAGCACAAACACACGGCACGTTTGCCCGATGCGACCAAAATGGGTCGCTCGGGCCTGGGTTCGGATGACAACCGTCCCATCCTGAACCAACGCATCGAATGCTCGGTTAAAGCCCATCTTCTCCCACGCTGCATCGTAGATATTGAGGGCAAACAGCCCACCCGGCTTCAACATGGCCAGCACCGGCGGTATGGCCTCTGGTCCCACATGGCCAAGCGTGTAGAGCCCGGAAGACACCACGGCGTCATAGGCGCCAGCCTCAAAGGGCAGTGTCTTGGTCGCATCGGCTGGTTTGAGTGTCCGATAAAGACCCGTTTTCTTCGCCTCGCGCAGCATCTTCGGTGACAGATCGAACCCATCCAGCACCGCGCCAGGCGTGCTGGCCAGAACAGCTTTGGCTGTCAGACCCGTTCCACACCCTGCATCCAAAATGGCCGGCGTTGTTGTTTTAAGGTGATCGGCGAGCGCATTGGCGACCAACTCCGGCGCACGATACCCCAAGACACCGACAAGGCCGTTATAGGTGCCGGGCAAGCGATCATAGAGAAACCCGAAGGCATGAAGTGCCAGATCGAAGGGCTTCATCCGCCCATTGCTGGAGTTGGACGATGTCGACGCCGTGGACTGATCACTCATCATGGCCCACCTTCGCCCATCACGGTTGAAGGGTCAAAAGTTTAATGCGGGCACGCGCGCCCAAATCTGCGGCATCAGCCGGGAGTTGAACGGCGGGCCACACAATGCAACACCGGCGCCATGTCGCTTCTTTCCATTGTTCTGCCGGTCTTCGGCCTCATCGCCATCGGCTTCATTGCCGCCCGCACGGGTCGCATCAAAGATCATGTCAGCGACGGCCTGTCGGACTTTGTGTTCATCGTCGCCGTCCCCTGCCTCCTGTTCAAAACGCTTGCAACCGCTGACGTTCCAGAAGCCTCACCCTGGACCTATTGGTTCGCCTATTTCGCCGCCATCCTTCCGGTCTGGGTGATCGCCCATCTCACGGTCACGCGTCTTTTTGGACGCGACAATCCAACCGGAACGGTCGCAGGCTTCTCCGCCGCGCAGGCCAACACTGTTCTCATTGGCATTCCGCTGATCCTCACCACCTTCGGCGAGGCCGGACGAGTACCGATCTTCCTTTTGATCGCCATCCATCTGCCGATCATGATGACAGCCGCAACGCTCGCCATTGAGCTTGGCGGCCAGGGAGAGCGGGAGGAGAAAAGCACATTTGGCGAGACACTGCGCAATCTCGCCAAGGCGATCTTCACCCACCCGATCATCATCGCCATTCTGCTTGGGCTGGCCTGGCGTTTCACCGGGCTCACCATCCCGCCAATCCCATTTCAGATCCTCGATCTCTTGGGATCAACGGCCGTGCCCTGCGCTCTGTTTGCCGCCGGCATGGCGCTCAAACGCTATGGCATTGCCGGTGACTTGCGCATCACCGGCCTCGTCAGCGGCTTGAAGCTGATCGTTCATCCCGGCCTGGTGTTCTTCATCGGAAGCTGGGTTGGATTGCCGCCCGTCTGGCTGGGCGCAGCGGTGCTGTTCGCCGCCTGCCCGTCCGGCATCAACGCCTATCTGCTTGCCGCACGATATGGCACCGGCGTGCGCATCGCCTCATCGTCCATCGCCCTGTCCACAGCGCTCGCGGTGGTCTCAGTTACGTTCTGGCTTTGGGTCTTGAGCGAATGGGGCCCGGCACCGATCAACTGACCAGGAAGGGTCAGTCGCCATAGGGCTTGGGCACGGGCGCCTTGGACCGGCGACCGAAATCTTCCTCATCCGTGTCCTGACCAAGCTCGACAATGCCCTGACGGATCGTCCGGGTACGGGTGAACCAGTCTTCCAGCCGATCCGCCTCACCCCAACGGATCGCCCGCTGCAATGCCGACAGATCCTCAGAGAACCGTCCCAAAACCTCCAGGACGGCTTCTTTGTTGTTGAGGAACACGTCGCGCCACATCACCGGGTCGGACGCGGCGATACGGGTAAAGTCACGAAAGCCGCCGGCCGAAAACTTCATCACCTCACCTTCGGTGACGTCCTCAAGATCTGCCGCCGTGCCCACAATCGTATAGGCGATGAGGTGCGGCAGATGCGAGGTGATCGCCAGAACAAGATCATGGTGCGTCGGCTCCATAACCTCCACCATGGCGCCGAGCTTGCGCCAGAAGCGGGTGAGGGCCTGAAGCGCAGGGATGTGAAAACCCTCGGTCGGCGTCAGGAAGACATAGCGGTTCTCGAACAGTTCCGCGACGCCCGCCGAGGGGCCAGACCGCTCACTGCCAGCCACCGGGTGGCCGGCGACCACATGAACATCTGGACCGAACTTGCCCGCCAGTTGGTCAAGAACGGCCATCTTCACCGACCCAACATCCGAAACCGTGGCACCGGCTTTCAGATGCGGCGCGATGGCATCGCTGACCGCCCCGATGGCGCCGACGGGCACGCATAGGAGCACCAAATCGGCATCCTTCACCGCAATGGCTGGATCGCTACCAGACAGATTGTCGGGAAAGAGCGATGCAAGTTCGGCAACGGTGGCAGGATCATTGTCTGCAAAGGCGATCAACGTATCCGGCGCTCGTTTGCGCACGGCATGCGCAACCGATGTCCCGATCAAGCCGGCGCCAATGAGGGCGAGGCGATCATAGGGAAAATCGGCGGAGGAGTAGGTCTCAGCGGCCATCGGCCATGAACCGCGTCAAGGTGGCGATGAGATGCTGGTTTGCTTCGTCCGACCCAATGGAAATCCGCAAAGCGTCTGGCAGCTTGTAGGCACCCACCTTGCGGGTCACCAGCCCTTCGGCCAGCAAGGCATCATCGGCATCGTCGGCGGTTTTGCCCGGCGTTTTAGGAAAATGAACGAGGATAAAATTGCCAACGCTCGGCGTCACCGTCAGCCCGATACCGTCCAGCGCCTCGGTCAACTTCGGCAGCCAGCGCTCATTGTGCGCCACAGCCTTGTCGATGTAGCCGGTATCAGCCATCGCCGCCGCGCCGGCAGCAATCGCCGGACCGGTCATGTTGAACGGTCCGCGCACGCGGTTGATGGCGTCGATGACATGGGCCGGCCCGTACATCCAGCCGATGCGCAGTTTGGCAAGGCCATAAATCTTCGAGAAGGTGCGCGTCATCACCACGTTCGGCGCCGTCGCGGCAAGTTCGATCCCGCTCTCATAATCGTTGCGACGAACATACTCCGCATAGGCGGCGTCCAGCACCAACAGCACATGCGGCGGCACGCCAGCATGCAGGCGGCGCACCTCGCTGAACGGTACATAAGTGCCGGTCGGATTGTTGGGATTGGCGAGAAACACGATCTTGGTGCGCTCGGTGACAGCAGCCAGGAAGCCGTCAATATCGGCCGTCAGGTCCTTGTCTTTGACCTCAACTGGCGTGCCGCTGGCCGCCTTGGTGGCAATCGGATAGACCAGGAACCCGTGCTCGGAGATGATCACCTCATCGCCCGGCGAGAGATAGGTCTGCGTGATGAGCGACAGGAGTTCATCAGACCCGTTGCCGCACACAATGCGGTCGGCCGCCAGACCGTGACGCTTGGCGATGGCCTCACGCAGATCATGCGCGCTGCCATCAGGATAGGCAGCAAGATCATCCGAGATCGATTGATAGGCCTCAACCGCCTTCGGGCTAGGGCCGAGTGGCGTCTCGTTGGACGATAGCTTGTAGAGCGTCTTGCCGCTCGGCGCCTTGTCGCGACCTGGAACATAGGCCGCAATGTCCAGAACGCCGGGGCGCGGCGTGGGGAAGGATAGAGGGGACTGGGTCATCGAAAACTCAAACAGTGCGGGCCGAGAGGAGCATCAAAGTTGGAGCACCAAAACTCCGCTTCCGGCGAACATCAAGCCGGCCTTTTGCCGCCAAAAACCGGTTTTGTCCAACTCTGTTAGCCGGCGGGCGGATTTTCAGTTCGAAACACCGGCGCGTGGCTGCCAACAGCGACCGCACTAGCTGGCTCCAGGGCGGCCAGTGCGTCAACAGCGGCCTGGTCGGGCGCCGACACCAAGGCGAAATCGCCAGCCTGGGCAAGAACATCCAGCGTGTCTGGTACGGTTTGGCCATCGCCAAGCGTGACCGACAGCATCGTCGCTGCCATCACCTCTCGGTCGACGGGCGCATTGGCAACCACCAGGCAGGGCGTCGCGGCCGGATGATCGGGCCGCTCGACAAAGGGCAGGCGAGCAATCACATTGGGAGCGTGATCGCCTTCAAGCGATCGCCACCAGGCACCCTTGCTGCCAAGTGGAACAACACCAAGCGCATCGCCGCGCGTGCCAACCGCATCCAGCACCTCAGCCGGACCGGCGACTGCTTTCAACGGCACGGTGAACCCAAAATGGAAGCGCGCAACATCGCGCATCGCGATGGCATCAAGGCCGCCGGCATAAGCGACCTCATAGGGCGCCTGGACGTAGGTGAAGGTGGAGATAATCACCCGCCAGATGCTTTCTACCGTGTCCAGCGGCAGCAGACCGGTGTGCCGCTCAATCATCGCCCGCATCATGGAGGCTTCACGCGCCGGCCGGAAGGCTGATGACCGCCGGGCCGGATCGTCATCGGTCGGCGGCTGCACCTTCTAGATGGCGATAAGATCAGAAACGACCGCGC
>JBHJIX010000058.1:0-11909 GCA_050043025.1 Cohaesibacteraceae bacterium | reverse complement strand
AGAAGGCAGAGTCATCATCGTCCATAAGCGTGCATGCTGTGGTGCCGTGATCGTCGAAACTCACCCGAGCCAGCACCAGGCCGACACCGGCAAAGGGGCGGAAAGCACCGACATTGGCATCGCCATACGCGTTCACCATGCCAGAAAAGGCGCTGGTATCACCGGTCGGGCCAGCTTGAGCTGCTCCGCCGAGCAAATGGCGGTCGATCTCAAAGGTCGAATAGCCGAGTTCGGCTTCGATGCGACCACCGAAGCCTGGGAAGAATTCCATCCCGTAGCCGGCAAATACAGAACCGGTGAGGCCCCAGTCCTCATACTCATTGGTCACCGTGCCGCCACCGATTGCAAAGTCGGTGTCATCGGCAAAGCTCGCGCCGCCACGGACACCGACATAAGGGCCGGCGTTGGTGAAGGTCGTCGAAACGCGCTGCTGCACATAGGGCTCCGGCGCGGGCGTATAGGTCTGCGGAACATCGGCTGCATAGGCTTGGCCGGCCATCAAACCGACAACACCGCCAACCGTGACTGCAAGCGCCAGCGCGACCGGCCGCTTGGTCCGACGGTTGATGTGATTCAAAGTGGTCATGAGAGTACTCCCCACACATTACACTGGGTTGCTCTGGGCCGGTGGCCCAATCGCGAGCAAAAACCCGCACCGAGGATCGGTACGGGCGATGGGAGAGTTATCGAGTGGGATTGCGTCAGACCGGCGGAGGGCCGGTGGCGGGCTCAAGGTCTTTGCGCGGCGAAGCGATGGCAAAAGTGTGATGCCTGCTCAAGCGGTCGTTGCGAAGGAACAGAGCGTAGCGGCAACCGTGATGGAGTTTGCCGAAGCGTGGGGCCGAATTCAAAAATGGTAGCGCGCGCCGAACAGCACCTGTGTGGAGGTGAGATCAACCTTTGATGTTGGTCCAGTGGAGGAAACAAGCTCCACATCCATCACGCTCTGGTGGCGCACCATGCCTTCCAGCGACACGGCATCGGCGAGATACACGCTCGCGCCTGCCATGATCTGCCAGGCGAAGGCATTTCCTGCGTCGTCCATCACGCCAAGCGCGCCGGTGACGCCATGATCATCGAAGGTGACGCGCGCCCCGCCGACACCACCGCCGATGAACGGACGAAGGCCGCCATTGCCGAAATCGACATAGGCATTGAGAAAGCCGGCGATCGCTTCGGTAGAGCCAAAGGAATCGTCTTCACTTCGTTCTGTGCCGCCTACCGTGTGGGTTTCAACGTCGAGGTGGATCAGCCCCACTTCGCCTTCCACGCGCAGGCCCGCACCCCGGTAGAGGTCGGGCAACTCGAAGCCGATAAAGCTATACCCGCCATAGCCCATCTCATAGGCATTCTCGACAAGGTCCGGACCCGTAATCGTGAATTCGCTGTCATTGGCCAACACAACGCCGCCGCGCGCACCGACGTAAAAGCCGGCCTCGCGAAACGCGTTGTCCAGCCGGTCCATCTGCGGAACGTCGGGGAAATCGGCGAACTCTGCGTCTGCTGAAAGGGCGGCGAGGCTCCCCCAGCCGGAAAACACTGTGACAGCCAATAGATATTTGAAAATTCGCCGCACCATACGCCAACCGCTCCGACTTGGAGGGCGCATCAACGCGCGCCCAGCCTGACCCCATCAGCCGATTATGGTGAACGGTTAAGGTTAACAGGCGGTTGTTCCGAGCGCAGCGAGGAACAGAGCAGAGAAGAAATGGCGGTTGTCTCAGCGGTTGGGCCGCAGGCCCAGAGCGCATCACGGATGAGCAGCAGGCGAATGACAGAGAGGGTAGGCAAGCGGTTGTTCTCAACTTTGGTTGGGAACGGAGCGGGTATTGCGCGGGACCACCGGTCGTTTCAGAGGCTAACCAGTTAACGGCCCGCGCGAGTGTTAATAGATCCCTGAAAACACCAGCACGGCGTAAACCCGCACCTGCCTGTCGGCGGGCAAAGTCGCCATAAGCGTCAGAGCCTGCTGGGCGAGACTGCGGGCTTGTTCCTGCATGTCCATCCGGCCATAGGCACGGGCAATGCGAGCGAGGGTTTCAGCGCGGATGGTATCGGGGATGCGCGTCTGCCGTTCCAGCGCCGCCAACGCCTCATCCAGTCGCGCCGCGCCGTCAGCCTCGCCACGCACATGATGTTCGGTTGCCACCAGATCGGCGGCCATGGCGAGCTGAAAATCTTCCGATGGGTGCCGTGAGATGACGGCCATGGCCTCCTCAATCGCCCGTTCAGCAATCTCATTGTACCCGGCACGGGCGGCGGACCAGGCAAGCTCGCCATAGCCGAAGATACGGGCAGGCTCGGATGGCAATTCGGCGATCTCCGTCTCGAAAGACGCGAACAACGTTTCGGCTTCGTCGGTGACCCCCGCCTGGCGCATCGCCTCCAGGACCATGGGATACGCGATCATCCGTGGAACATGGTGGCGAATATTGCCGAGATGCTCCAGCCCGCGTTCCGTGTCATCCTGGTGCAGAATGCGGTTGATCGCCCAGATGACGCGGCTCGCCTGCCGGTCATCCATGCGGTCGGCGAAGGCGCTGGGGCTTGGGGCGCGAAAGTCGCGTTCTTCCTGTCCTTGGGCTGAAAAATTCCAGGCGGCAAAGGAGTACACCACAGCCAGGTCGTGCTGAATCCCGGCCTCCATGGCGTCGGCATGTTCAAGCAGCTCTTTGGCAAGACAGTACTCGGTCAGGCGGTCCATCTCGCAGATCAAGATATCCAGCAGGAATCCCGAGGCGCGGTGGGCGGGAGCCATGACGAGCAGCGCCGCCACAAGAACCACAACACCGCCGCGCCAAAGCAGATGCCACAGGGTGTGAGCCGCGCCGCTCATTTGCCCAGACTCTGCCTGATTGTTTCGATGCTGCTGGCGACCTCGCTTGCCAGCAGCGGGTCGATATCGCCGAAGAGGCGCAGGCTTCGCTGCCAATCGGCATAGGCAAGGCGCGCCTCTCCCATTTGCAAATGAGTATAGCCGAGCAGGTAATGGCCCATGCCGAAGGTCGGATCGAGGTCGATGGCCTCGGACAGGATGGCGCTGGCGTCGTCGAACCGCCCATCCCTGTACGCGCGGTAGGCGCGCCGATAATGGTCCGTCAGCGCGCTATCCGTCTGCGTTGGCAGCGCAAACTGATGCTCCAGGAGCACGGCGCGCGGCGCGGGTGCGATATCGAGGTCGATGTCGAAATAGACAGCCGCCGTGAGTTCCGCCAACGCCTCATGAATGCTGATGGCCGCGTAGACCGAGGGCAGACCGCGCGCGATTGCCGGCTCGTCGCGAAACGCGAACATCGCCTGGCGCAAATTCATGTTCTGCGCAGCAAGATCGGCTTCGATGTTGGCAATGACCGGGACAATGGCGTCCGACCAGGCCGGTGATTGGCCGATACGATCCACTGGGTCGGCGAGATGCGCAATCTCATGCACGAACAGCCAGTGTGTGTAGTCCACGCCGAAACGGTTAGGATGGCCGGTGCGGAAGAAGTCATGCCGCACAATGAGTGAGTTTTCATGCCGGCGCCGTGCCCAGGCAGCGGCCGGGTGCGACGGCGTTTCTGTGGTTGTCAGATCGATGTTGAGCGGACCGGCCTGGGTGGCGCGGGCGAACAGGCCCGGCGCCCGCGCGAGCATGTCGTCGATCATCGCCGAGACAAAGCGGCGGCGGTCGTCGTTCCAATCGGAAAGCTCAATATCGAGCGTGGAATTTTCCGCCACCGTGGAGCGGAACACCACCGCACCATCATACGCAGCGTCGTTGGCCTTGGCGCCTGTGGCCGCCAAGAATGCGCAAAATGCAACCATCCAAAGGGTTGCGATGACGTGCATGCCGTCCCCGATCCCCGCCCAGTTTATCCGGTGTTCTTTGGCCAAAAGCTCGCGCACCGGTTGCATCACTGTAGCCGAAAGTGGCTAAAAGGGACAGGGTCAGACTTAGGCGGCTAAAGAAATCGGGCTTTAGCGAGGTGGATCGCTCCGCAAGTCGGCATTCGGGCTTTGGCGGAGCACTATGGGTCGCCCTATAGGGATAGGTATGGGCGCAGTTACTTCCTTGTTCGTTCGCAAAATGGTCGCCGGAGCGGAACCCGGCATAGACGGGGCAGCCTATCTGCGGTCAGTCGGCATTGATCCCGACGGCGAGTGGGACCCCAAGCAGATGATAAGCGACGAGGCTTATTACGACCTGCTTGAGAGGATGGGCCAGGAGATCGATATCACTGATCTGCCTCTGCGGGTCGGCGACTCGATGCGCTGCGATGAGTATGGCGCCCTCGGACTTGCATGGAAGGCAGCGCCGACGCTTCGCGGCTCCTACATGCGGGTGGAGCGGTTTGCTCGCATCTGGACCAGCATCGTGGCCTATGAGATTGAGCCACGGGACGTCGGCATTCTCTGGATTGAACATCGCGCCGGAGAAAGGCGGCTGGGCATGCGCCTGTCCGTCGAGGCGGATATGGCAAGCGCGGTCTCCATCAGCCGCCAGGTCTCGCCAGTGCCGTTTCAGCCCGATGCGGTCTATTTTAAGCACCCGACGCCCGCCACGCTGAAGCATCACGAAGCCTATTTCGGTTGCCCGGTGCACTTCGGCTGCGAGCATGATGCGCTGCTCATTTCCAACGAGGCGCTGGATCAGCCCAACAAGCTGGGCGATGAAGGCATCACGCAGTTTTTGCTGCCGCACCTTGAGGGCGAGTTGAAGGACCTGCGCGACGCGCCCTCGCTTGGTGATAAAACCAAAGAGGCCATCGCCAAGGCGCTCAGCGAAGGGCCGCCAAAGATGGAGGACATTGCGCGCGGGCTGGGGTTCAGCGCGCGGGCGTTTCACCGCCGGCTGGCCGATCACGGCCTGTCCTTTCAGATGCTGGCCGAAGAAACCCGCCGCGAGCTGGCCGAGGGCTTGCTACGCGACGAGCAATACTCCTTGGCCGACATCGCCTTCCTGACGGGCTTTTCCGAGCAAAGCTCCTTCACCCGCGCGTTCAAACGCTGGGTCGGCCACACGCCAGCCAGCTATCGTAAGGCCAGTGCCGGCCTTTAACCGGTCACCAACGCCGTTTGGCAACGACGGTCAAAATCCTGGCATGCGCGGTCAAGCCAGCATGCCTTAGTAGTGCGAGTTGGGTCTCGTACGTGAAACACAACGCTCAATCAGGAGACCCAAATGACCGCGCTTCTCATCGCCAACATCACCGTTCGCGACGCCGAACAGATGCAAGCCTACGGTGCTGCCGCAGGACCGACCGTCGCTGCCCATGGCGGCGAGTTCATCATGCGCGGCAAGTTCGCCGACACCCTACTCGGTGACCGCGCCGACAACGCCGTGGCATTGCTCCGCTTCCCCACAGTGGACGCGGCCAAAGGCTGGTTCACATCGCCCGAATATCAGGCGCTGACCGACCTGCGGGATTCAGCCGCCAATATGGAGTTCACACTCTACGAAGCTACCTGAGCGGGTGGCGGCCAGACCACAATCCAACCCATCAAAAGGGGGGTGCCGGTTCATCCGGCGCCGCCTTTTTTTCATCCGCTCACCTTTCAGTCTCCGCTGCCGGATCAGGTTGGCCAATCAGGTTGGCCAATCAGGTTGGCTATGATGGTCAAAACGCTGGCGAGGACGGTCAAGCCAACACGCCGCGGCGATGCAAGTTTGGTCACGCACTTGAAACGTACAGCTCTATCAGGAGACTCAAAAATGACCGTTTATCTCATCGCCAACATCACCATCCGGGATGCTGAAAAGATGGAAGCCTATGCCGCCGCCGCCGGCCCGACGCTCGATATCCATGGTGGAGAGTTCATCATGCACGCCAACCACATGGAGACCCTACTAGGCGAGTGGTCCGTTCCAGGCGTGGCGATGGTTCGCTTCCCAAGCGTTGATGCCGCCCGCACCTGGTACCGCTCGCCCGAATATCAAGCCCTGAAGGACATGCGGTCCTCTGCTGCCGACATGGACTTCGCACTGTTCGAAGCTGCCTGAGCGGCCAACACCCAATCCTCAATCCATTCCCAAACAAAGGGCGGTGCCGGTTCCTCCGGCGCCGCCTTTTTTGTCGCTGACCTCTCTGTCTCGCCTTGCCAATCATGTTGGCGATGGATGTCAAAACGCTGGCAGAACAGGTCAATACCGTCGGTGGGCAGGCTGGCTACTCCCTGGGGTGTCTTACAAACCAAGGAGAACTTCCATGATCACCCAAATCACTGACACTCAACCAATCCTCGTCATCGGCGCCAACGGCAAATCCGGATCGCGCGTTGCAACCCGGCTCGACGCGCTCGGCCATCCGGTGCGCCGCGCCTCGCGCAGCGCCGCCATTCCGTTCGACTGGGAAAACCCATCAACCTGGCCGGCCGTGCTGGATGGCGTTTCTGCCGCCTATGTGACCTACTTCCCAGACTTGGCCTTCCCCGGCGCGGTGGAAAAGGTCGAAGCGCTGGCCGCTGGCGCCAAAGAGGCAGGCGTTGGCAAGCTCGTCCTCCTATCAGGCCGCGGCGAACATCATGCGCGCCTCGGTGAAGAGGCTGTGCGTGCCTCCGGCGTGCCGTTCACGCTGGTGCGGGCTGCCTGGTTCGCGCAGAACTTCTCAGAAGGCTATCTGCGCGATCCGATCCTCGCCGGCGTGCTGCCGATGCCGGGCGGCGATATTCGCGAGCCAATCATCGACATTGAGGACATCGCAGATGTGGTTGTCGCCGCCCTCACCGAAGACGCCCACACCGGCAAGCTCTACGAGGTCACGGGCCCGCGTCTGATGTCCTTCGCAGAGATGGCTGAGGCGCTGTCAGAAGCGCTTGGCCGGCCGATTGCGCACCAGCCGAGCACGTTCGAGGACTTCCACGCCAGCGTTGAGCGCGTCGGCGGTGAGTTCGTCGCCAACGTCTTCACGGCCATTGCCCGCGAAACATTGGATGGCCGCAACGCCCACACCACCGACGGCGTGGAACAGGCGTTGGGTCGTAAGCCGCGCGATTTCATCGCCTTCGCCGAAGACGCTGCCAAAACCGGCACCTGGACGGTCGCGGCGTAAGCCGCGGCCTTCCGCAACCAAAGGAGTGACGACTATGTCGACAGCTTTTTTCGTGTTCGCTCAGCTTGCCGTCATCGCCTATGCGGCGGTGGGCGGTGTGTTCCTGGCTTTTTCGGACTTCATTATGCGCTCGCTTGCGCGAACAGGCGGCCATGGTGGCATTGATGCCATGCAGACCATCAACCGGGAGGTGTTCCGCTGGATCTTCATGGCTCTGTTTCTGGGGCTCGCCGCCGTGTCGCTGCTCCTGATGGCCATTGGCCTCACCCAGGTAGGCGGCATCGCCGGTGTTCAGATCGCGCTCGCCGGGCTCACTTACCTTGTTGGCTGCTTCCTGGTGACCGTGGTCTTCAACGTGCCGATGAACGAGGCGCTCGCCCGCATGAACCTGTCATCGACGGCAACCCGGGATTACTGGACGGGCACCTATCTTCCGCGTTGGACGTTCTGGAACACCGTCCGCGCCGGCGCCTGCATGGTGGCTGCCGGACTGCTGCTGCTGGGACTAACCGGATTGGTGCGCTTGCCGGGCGCGTGAAATGGAGGGGCAAGCCACCCGGCTTGCCCCCAAACCCCTTACGCCACCGTAACCCGCGCAAAGGGTGCATTAAGCATGAATGCAACCATTAAAGAATGGTAACACCTCTTTCAGTCCCAATGTCCCATATGGAGATCAGACTTCGTTTCACGGAGCTCATCCCCCTGCGCCCACCGGCGCCTGTTTGAGAAGAAGACCATGAGGACATTAGCGCGCGCGGAGTTGCCTGAGTTGGCAACTCTGTTGGGCATCTCGGAAAGCCAGGCAACGATTGACGATCTGCCGCAGCCGGAACCGGTAACGCAAAGCATCACCTGCTTTTCCTCGTTTGAGGAGGTCGCAACGCTTTGGCGCGGTTTCGAAGCGCGCGCGACCGGATCGGTCTATCAGCGCTTTGATTGGTGCCGGGCTTGGTTTGACGTCGCCCAGACCAAAGCCCCCATCGATCCTCTGATTGTCGTCTGGTCGCTGGAGGGGCGCACGGCTCTCTTGTTGCCGCTTTACGTTCGCCGCGCCATGGGAGGGCTGCGGATCGCCGGCTTCATGGGCGACGACCATGCCAATGTTCGCTTGCCGCTCATGACTCAGTGCGGGATCGACCGCTTGCGGATGATCCATGCCGGACGCAAGGGCGGTGTGGTGAACCGCATCAGCGCGGCCATCAAGGCCGAGGGTCTTGCCGACTATCTGCTACTCGATGCCATGCCGGAGTGGCTGGATGGCGATATCAACATTCTAACCAGCGGCGAACGGGCTTCAAGCTCAACGCTACTGTTCAGTGCCGAATTGTCCGATGATTTTGAAGCACTGAAGGCCGAGCGCCGGCCGGTCAAATCGCAGCGCAAAATGCGCAAGAACCTGCGCAAGATCCAGGAGATCGGTGAGCCTCGCCTGGTGCAGATCACTAGCAGTGATGAACTGGACGCCATGCTGGATGTGTTCTTCCAGCAAAAGGGCGCACGCCTGGAAGGTGCGCATGTGCACAACAGCTTTGACGAGGCCCATAACCAGCAGTTCCTGCGGCAGTTGGCCCACCGCTCACTGGAATCTGGCGCCCACACGTTCGATCTCTATGCGCTGATGGTCAATGACGAGCCTATCGCCCTTGCTGGCGGCGGCGTGCATGGAGACCGCTTTTCCATGGGCGTCAACTCCATGACAAGCGACCCGCGCTTCGCCCCACATAGCCCCGGACGGCTTTCGGTCGACAGGGCTGTGGAACTGTTCTGCGAGCGCGGGCTGAAACTGTTCGACCTTGGCCTTGGCGAAAACGAGTACAAGCGCATGTGGTGCTCTCCGGTCGACCTTCACGATGTCGGTCGTGCGCTCACTTGGCGCGGTCACGCCCTTGGCGCGGCCCTATCGGCCCGCCGGACAGCCAAGGCAACCATCAAGCGATGGCCACCGGCCTACCACCTTGCGAAGCGGGTGCAGTACCAGCTCCAGCGCTAGTGGCGGGGGTAGGGCAGCCAGTGCGCATTGCTCCTCCGGATCAGTCTTCTAACGCCGCGAGCTTGGCGGCGATGCGGTCGCGGAGCTGAGTGGCTTTCTCGAAATCGTAAGGCATGTGCTCTGGATCGTAGATGCGCAGAGCGTTCTCGGCATAGGCCAAAGCGGCCTCAAGATGTGGGCGCCGGTCGGTGCAGGATTCGTGCTCGGCGATGGCTTCGTTGGCTAAGGCCAACTTCCCTTGCGTCATGGCCCATGGCACGGGGTGGTCGAGTTTCGTACGGACTCGCAGTGCGGCTTGGTAGGTAGCGACAGCCTCGGCCAGCAGTTTTGCCCCTTCTTCGCCGACAGTGCGGCTGCCTTGGTTGCGCAGTACCGCTCCGAGATTGTTCTGTGTCATGGCCCAATCGACGGGGTGGTGGGCTTCGGTGTAGACGCGCAGCGCGGCGCGATAGGCGGCGACCGCCTCGGCCAGCAGATTTGCGCCTTCTTATCCACCGATGTTGCTGCCTAGACTGCGCAGAGCAGCGCCGAGATTGTTCTGTGTCTCGGCCCATTGCACAGGGCTATTCGTTTCCGTGTGTACCCGCAACGCAGCTCGATAGGCACTCACAGCCTCTGCCAATAGTTTTGCGCCGGCTTCGCCTCCCGCGCGGTTGCCTTGGTTGCGTAGGGCGATACCGAGATTGTTCTGCGTCATCGCCCATCGGACGGGGTGGTCGGCCTCTGTACGAACACGCAACGCTTCGTAGTAGGCAGTGATAGCCTCGGCCAACAGTTTTTCGCCTTCTTCGCCTCCGTAGCGAACGCCTTGGTTGGAAAGGGCATTAGCAAGGGCATCCTGAGCATCACCCAAAAGGCCGGGCTGCTCTATTTCGGTGATGTGATCCACAGCAGTGCGCTTCATGGCGATGGTATGCAGAAACCCGTCTCCCCCGTAACGCAGCGCGTGCTTGTAAAGTCGATGGTCAAGAGTTCGGCGACTGGCGGGTTCAACCGGATCGACAGCAGCAAAGGCGTCGGCGGCGACTGAGATGAGGTCGAAAGCCTGCTGCGTCCGCCCACGCAAAAGGGCAGTGTCGGCCCGCAGGCTGGCTGTCTCCCAAGCGATTTCAAGCTCGGTTGCGTGCACCATGGAGAGGAGGTTCTCGACCTCCTCAAAATCCAGTCGCTCAGCCGCGTTTTGTGCGGCAGCTTTCAGGTTTCCGAGGCCGGCAACGCGTTCATCGATCTGGTCAATCTGTGTTCTGAAGCTGTTGTACTCGGCTGCCTTGGTCGTCAGGAACGCCAACAGTTCGGCTTTCGTTGATCCAGTACCGCCACCAAACGCCTCGGCGGCTTCAACCAACTCTTCCAAAGTGTAGTCGCCGGCTGTCGATCCGTTCTCTTCCTGTCGTTCGATCAATTCCGACAGCATGGCCTTAATATCTGCGACATCGGCTGCCGTCTTTTTGGCAATTGCCAGCCCAATGTTCTGCTTGCGCGCAGTTTCCAGCAGCAGTTCGAGCGTGAGACCAGCGCGGAAATCGGCATCGTTCTTGGCGGCGACCAAACCGGCCACAAGTGCCGCCTCAATGATCTCACGGACGTGGGTATCGTCGTCACCAAGCGCCAGCACGCCAAGCAAATGGGTTACCACCACTGCCTCAAAATCCTGGCCATGAATGGCAGCGGCAAGAGGTTTGGGATCAAGCCTAGAGGTCGCCGGAGCTTCCTTGAGTAAATCGAGGGCTCGCTGGCATGCCTCTTCGGAGTATTCAGGATTTCGAGAAAGGACCCTTGCTGCGGCGTTCCGAGCCTTCTCTTCCGCCTTGGCAGCGCAGCCAACCTTCAGCGTGAACCCCAGGGCCGCCAATGCTGTGATGGGCGTTGCCAGCAAGGTACCGCCGGATGGATCACCGAGGGCAAAGGCGACGGTCCCCACGCACAAAGCGCCGGCATGTGTTGCAAGGTCTTTTTGAACTGTCATGCGCACAAATCCTTTGAAGGGACTATGCGAGTGGTGCAGGCAGTACTCAAGTATAGCCAAGCAACAAAAAAGGCAGGGCCGAGGCCCCGCCTTTTCTTAATCCAATGGTAGCCGATGAAGGCGCCCTCGCGGTTGGGCGGCCGGCTGCGTCGCCGGCGTCCCAGAGCAACGAGGGTGCTTACATCATGCCGCCCATGCCGCCCATGTCAGGCATTGCCGGTGCGCCGCCGCCATCTTTCTTCGGAAGCTCGGCGATCATCGCTTCGGTGGTGATCAGAAGACCAGCAACCGAACCGGCATCTTCCAGAGCGGTACGGACAACCTTGACCGGGTCAACGATGCCCATATCGACCATGTCGCCATACTCAGCCGTCTGAGCATTGAAGCCGTAGGCAGCCTTGTTTTCGTCGATGATCTTGCCGACGACAACGGAAGCTTCCTCACCAGCGTTCTCGGCGATCTGGCGAGCCGGCGATTGCAGCGCACGGCGCACAATGTTGATGCCAGCTTCCTGATCGGCGTTCTCGCCTTTGGCGTCGATGAAGCGCGAAGCACGCAGAAGCGCGGTGCCGCCGCCTGGAACGATGCCTTCTTCCACGGCCGCGCGGGTCGCGTTGAGGGCGTCGTCGACGCGGTCTTTCTTCTCCTTCACTTCCACTTCCGTGGCACCGCCGACGCGGATCACGGCAACGCCGCCAGCCAGCTTGGCAAGACGTTCTTGCAGCTTCTCGCGGTCGTAGTCGGAGGTGGTTTCTTCGATCTGGGCTTTGATCTGAGCCACACGGCCGGAGATCTCGTCCTTGCCGCCAACGCCGTCGACGATGGTGGTTTCTTCTTTGGAGATCGTGACCTTCTTAGCCGTGCCAAGCATGTCGAGCGTGACATTTTCCAGCTTGATGCCGAGGTCTTCGGAGATCACCTGGCC
>JBHJIX010000057.1:0-2639 GCA_050043025.1 Cohaesibacteraceae bacterium | reverse complement strand
CGCCAGCTGACAACAACTACCTGCCGGGCTTCTCAGCCGACCTCATGCTCAAAGACCTGACGCTGAGCCAAAAGGCCGCTGGCGAAGCCGGCGTTGCAACAAAGCTCGGCGAGTACGCCCGCGCCCTTTATGCGGACCTTGCTGCCAAGGGCGATGGAGGCCGGGACTTTTCTGCCATGCTGGAAGACCTAACCAAGGCCGATTGAATTCAGCCAATCCCGCCGACCACCTGCGCACCCGGGACAGTCGACAAAAGTCGAACCCGCATCTGGGCAGGTAACATATGGTTAACTATAGTGCCGCCCGCCAGCCGGGCAGGTCTCGTCCGGTTTGGTGTTCCAATGGGCAGTGGGGCGCCCACTCCGAGAAATGTTCAGTACTCAAAAGGGGGATCTATGAATCTCAGCGCACCGACCATGATCGTCTTCATCATCTCCGTCGTGATTGCCATCCTTGGCATTCTGGCGGCTCTTGGCATTTTGGCCGTCCTTCCGATCGCATCGGTTTGGATTATGACGATTGCCTATGTCGTCCTGCTTGCAGGTACGCTCTTCAAAGGCGTCTAGCGATCTTGCTTTTGGCCTAAGGGCACGCAAAGGCACGTTGCTTGAGGCCAGCTGAAACCAACATTCGCACATCAAGCGTGCGCGATGGGCTGTCGCCATGCAGCCCATCGGATCTTGTCACGCCGCCTAGCGCTGTCTACATCAGCGCCAGACTGCGGCTCCTCGCCGCTCATTCCTTACCTGCCCAGGAGGCTGGCGTCGCATGATCGCAATTCTCAACGTCGTATTGCTCGCGCTCAATATCTATTGGTGGATCATCATCATCTCAGCCATTTTGAGCTGGCTGGTAGCGTTCAATGTCGTCAATCCACGCAATGAGGTTGTCGGCACCATTGGCCGGGCCGTGCACGCCTTAACCGAACCGGCACTGCGGCCGATCCGACGTTTCATGCCCAATCTGGGCGGCATCGATATCTCACCGCTCGTCTTGCTGCTGGGCATCTACTTCCTGCAGCAGATCATCGTTCTCTACATCATGCCGAACGTCTTCTAGCGCGCGCAAACCGACAACGCTTGCGGCCTTAGAACACCGAGCTCCAGGGATGGACATTCGGCCGTTCCTGGGGGTGCTCGCGCAGGAAATGATGCAGAACGTGCAGCAACTCACGCTCATGCCCGGTATCGCCGGCCGCCTGCGCAGCGCGGATATCATCGAAAATCATGTTGCGGACTTTTTCCAGCCCCTCATGGTCGCCGGAAAGATAGGCGCCAAGGCCCGTGGCAACGCTCGGCGCAACATGCTCATGCTCGGCAATGGCGAGTATTTCTTCTTCGCTTAACCCGCTCATGCCGACCATGTCATCGAGGCTAATCATGACAACCTCCCAACTGGTCTCCCTGTCGAAAAGAATGTCACAAAACTGACATAACGTCCAAACCGGTTTCAGCCGGTCCCGGAAAAGGCCATAGGCTTAAGCGCTCTCCTGGGCGCGAGCGATGGCCTCTCGGACCATGTCCTTTGCTTCATCGACGCCGGCCCAGCGTTCGATCTTCACCCATTTGTTGGGTTCCAGATCCTTGTAGTGCAGGAAGAAGTGCTCCACCTGCTGGATTTGGATGGGTGGAAGATCGGTATAGTTCTGCACCTTGTCATACCTGCTGGTGGTTTTGGTGCTTGGCACGGCGATCAGCTTTTCATCACCGCCACCATCGTCTTCCATAACCAGTGCACCAACGACGCGGCAGTTCATCACCGCGCCAGGAACGATGGGGCGGGAGTTGCACACCACCACATCAATGGGATCGCCATCGGCCGACCGGGTGTGGGGTACGAAACCATAATTGCCCGGATAGCGCATCGGTGTGTAGAGGAACCGATCAACGAACAGGGTCCCCGATTCCTTTTCAATTTCATATTTGATCGGCTCGCCGCCGGTCGGAACCTCAATAATGACATTCACGTCGTGGGGCGGGTTGTTTCCGATCGGAATGGCTTCAATGCGCATGAAAGTCTCGCGGATGTAACGCTGGGAAGAATTGACCGCACCTTAGCAGCGCGGAAGGCAAAAGGCGCTTAGCAAGACGGCCAATCGACCTTCTGCGGTGATCGACCCCCAACCGGCCGGCAGATTGGCAGCCAGTCCAACGGGTGTCAGTTCATGCGGCCTGAGGAAACGCCCCATGCATAAGCAAGCTTGCGACAGGAGCGATCATCGAAACGCTCTTCGCCCCGCGCCACAGGTTCTCCGCCAATGGCCTCATAGAACGCGACCGCGCGATCATTGTCTTCCAGCACCCAAACGATGAAAGGTCGCAGCCCGTTTTCCGCCAGCCGCTGCTTGGCAGCATCGAACAGCCGCTCGCCAAACCCCAGACCCTGATAAATCGGCGTTACGTAGAGCTCATAAATCTCGCCGCGAACCCGCAAGGATGATGATCGGTTGGCACCCATCGTGGCATAGCCAGCGACCTGGCCGCCAACCTCAAGCACAAGAACACCGCTCTGCCGAGCAAGAAGCCGCGACCACCAGGCCGGGCCACGGCGCTGAACCATCCGTTCAAGGGCCGGCCCTGGGATGATACCCCGATAGGCCTCGCGCCATGCCTCATCGTGCACATGCGCGATCTGTGCAG